>NZ_JAXCID010000035.1:0-44921 GCF_035985125.1 Arthrobacter sp. CG_A4
CCCCGACGCGGCATGGATCAATAACCCATCCAACAGAATGGCTACGGCAGTAGCCGCCTAACTCCCGCTGGCCTCAATCGCCTTGACAAATTCCGACACCCGCAGCTGGCTCCGCAGCACCAACACCTGCATCCGCCCAAAGCATCAGAGGTCCCCCACTTCCGAGGAACTGGATCGACTCCCAGCTGACCAAGGTGACAGACGGACCTGCACAAACGACTTCGAACATTCCGCGCATAACGAATAGAAAAATGACACCCGAAGTCACACACGCATGGGATCGAAGCGGTCGCCGAGGCGGTCCGCACCAGCCGTGCAGACGACTTCTGACATTCCATGCAGTCGCCTTCCGAAAATGACAAGTGTCAGTTTCAGAAGTCGTCTGCACTGGATCATGCGGAAGGACGGGGCTGGTGCAGGCGACTGCTGACACGGAAGTGTTCGAAGCCGTCTGCACCAACCGTCATTTGTTCGAAGCCGCCTGCACCAACCGCTGTTTTTGACCGAAGCCGTCTGCACCACCCCGCACGGACCCTGGAGCCGTTCTCTTAGGAACTTCTGTCAGCACACTTTATGACTTTGTCACCCCACCTTCCCCCGTCAGTTCATGAGCGCGCAGCATGTTGCGGCGGCGGCGGCCGTCGAACTGACGGGGAGATTTAGGCGGCAGGATACCGGGCCCGGCAGGGAACGCACGGAGCTGGCAGGCGGCGAGCTGTTCAACCCATGGCCGTAGGATGAATCGGGCTCCTGTTCCCGGGCCATGACCCGCTCCTTTTGTTCTCAGGGATGCCGGATCAGCCTAGGGAGGCGAGGAGTTCGTTGCAGACGGTTTCGCAGCGTCGGCATGCTTCAGCGCAAACCCGGCAGTGGTCGTGCATCTCTGCGTGCTGCTCGCATTCCTCGGCGCATGCTTTACAAGTTGCAGCGCAGGCCTGCAGCGCGGCGCGGGTGACGTTGGCGTCATAGCCGGTGTGACGGGAGAGAATGTTTCCAGTGGTGAGGCAGATGTCCGCACAGTCCAGGTTGGTGCGGATGCACTTGGTAAGCTCAGCCACGGAGTCTTCGCTCAGGCAGGCATCCGCGCATGCGGTGCAGGTCTGTGTACATTCAAAACACGCTGCGATGCACTCGGCGAGTTTCTCCCGGTCTATCCCACCAAGGTCCTTAGGATACGTCTCGAGCATGGAGGTGATGTGTGTCATTGACTTTGCTCCTTCGCTTTCGATGTGTTCGACGAAGCGCACCGGCGAACCCGACCGCCCCGATCCACAGTAACCTTATCTTTACTGCCCGGCTACCCTGTCTCTGTCCAGTCCAGACTGGTGACTGATCGAGTGCGTGCAGGTCACTTCTGACATTTCGTGCAGCCGACTTCTGAAAATGACAACAAGGCGGGCGCGCTCGGCGTAATCTGTGTGTCTCAGAAGTTGTTCCAAAACCGGCATCTCACGGACGCGTACTGAACTGACTTATGCAACGGTCCGAACTATTACCTCAGGATCCGGGGCCGTCTTCATTGCTCGGGGTCCAAGAGCCCTGGTGAGGCTCGACATGCTCACACTGAGGGTCTCCGCGATCTCCTGCAGTTTCTTACCCTTACGACGCAGGCCTCGGGCCGTCTCGAGTTTCGCCGGGGTCATCGCCCGCGGACGGCCGCCGAGCCGGCCCCTGACCTTAGCAGCCGGCTAACCCGGCCTTAGTGCGTTCAGCCAACCGCGAGCGTTCGTACTCGGCCAGAGATGCAAACATGTCGAAGATCAGCTTCCCACGCGCACTTGTCGTATCCAGCCAAGGTTCGGCAAGAGACCGGAAGCCTATCCCCCGTCGCCCTAGCACCGTGACGATATCGGACAGATCTGCGGTGCTACGTCCGAGCCTGGTCAGGTCGGTAACCACAAGGATATTGCCGGGTTGCAGGTATTCCAGGCAGTCCTGCCACCGCGCCCGCGCCTGCGTCGCTCCCGAGGCATGCTCCATAAAGACCTTGACGGCACCGGCGCCCACAAGTGCATCGAACTGCGCATCCAGGGACTGCCCCCGCGTGCTGACTCGGGCATAGCCAATGACATTCCGAGTCACGGGGCCACCTTTCAATGATCAGGGCATCCCATGTTCTAAAACACGTCAAAAACCCTCTTTCCCGCGTTCCGGCCAGCTTTGATACCGGGAACGGGTTCTGACCAAAAATATCGGATCAAGCCGCCACTTTGCTGTCATTTTCAGAAGTCGTCTGCACGAAATGTCTGAAGCCGACTGCACGGACCACAGTCAGCGTGCCGCTGGCCGGGCCGGGGTGAGACAGAGCGGCCTATTCTGGGCTGGCGCTGTCCTCCGTATCATCCAGCAGTCCCCGCTGGGCGAGGTCTGCGGCCTCTGAGGCTTCCGGGGGCAGGGGGTCGGTGGCCGGCGGAACATCATCCGCTGCATAGTCGGCGAGACCTGCTGCCACGCGCTCCTGCTCTGCAGCCTTCTCGTACATGTCGTCATCGATGCGTTCGGGCATCTTCCCGTGGCCGGTGCGGGTGGATGCCGGCAGTGCATCCTCTTGAGGGACGATGACCTCAACTCCGGGGTCCTGCTCTTCATTTGAGGTGGACATTGGATCTCCTTCAGCTCGCTGTCGTCCCAGCGTAGAGGCTAGGCCGGACCATGAAAAGCATCGGCTGCGCATACTGATAGCGACCATGAAAAACTGCCCATGGGCGGCCACGAAAATGCCCAGCGGGGCGAGTTCTAGCGATCGTTGCAACACCTCCGAAAAATCGGGAGTTGCAACACCCATGGAATCTCCATCAAGAAATAGTTCTTCCTTAAAAGAAGAAATCTCCGTCGACGGAGAAATCAGCACCCCAGGCCGGTACGGGCGGCAAGCGTCATCAGCAGTCCCATTCCCGTGCCCAAAGGCAGGATTTCCTTTCCGCAGTAGAGCGTCTGGGAACTGTGGCCTCGGCGGCCAAGGAGCTCGGCATCAACAGGAGCACCAGCCAGAAGTGGGCGAACGCTGCCGGGATCAGACGTCAACGCCACTACACCCAGGCCGACAAGGACCAGTTCCATGCCGTCCTTGATCGGACCAGTAGTATCGTCGCGGCCGCCAAGGAACTGAGGCTGAATATCAGCACCGCGAACACCTGGGCCGGCCGGGTCAATCCAGCGGCCAGGAAGCCACGAACCAACCGAACCGTGAAAACCGAGCCCGCGCAACGCCACCCATCGGCGGTCATTGACGAGTTCCTGGGCTTACTGCGGGAAGTCGGCAGCGTCAGCGTTGCCGCCGAGCAGCTCGGCCTGAACCGCTCGACCTGCTCGAACTGGGCGAACGATGCCGGCCTGGCCTCCATCAGCCCGCGACGCCCATCGGCGAAACAGATTCACTACCTGCGCTTGCGCCAAGACGGAGCCGGCCGGAGGGACGCCGCACTCGTGGTCGGCGCCAGCAAACAGAGCTCCTACCAATGGGACCGGCAACAGGCAGCAAAGGACACGGAGACTGCCGAGGGCCATACTGTGGATCTGCCGTATAAACGGGAGGTGAGAACTACTTTTGCGGAACCTTCAGCCCCTGCGGCGGCACCGGAGCTGAGGGCAGCGGCGGCGGAGCCTGCACCCGCCCCGGCGGCCTTGGAAGCCCTGGAACAGCCCATCAGCGACCGCTACCTGTCCCTGCAGGAGCGGGAGAGGATCGCGGACCTGCGCTCCCAAGGAACCTCAATGCAGGCGATCGGCAGGGCACTGGGCCGATCCGTGGGCACCATCAGCCGGGAGATCAAACGCAACAGCCACCCCGTGCTCGGCTACCTGCCCTACGGTGCTCACCGGGCCGCCACCGCAGTCCGGGCACGGCCCAAGGACAGTAAGCTGGCAGAACCCGGAGAACTGCACGACTACGTGAAAACTAAGCTCCTCACCCGCTGGTCCCCGCAACAGATTTCGAAGCTGCTGATCAAGGAATTCCCCGATGACGAGCAGATGCGCGTGAGCCACGAAACGATCTACCAGGCCCTCTACGTTCAGGCCCTCGGCGGACTCAAACGCGAGGTCAAAGAGGCCCTGCGCACCGGACGGACCCGCCGCAAAAAGCACCGGAATCCCGAAGAACGCACCAGTCGTTTCCGGGACCCGATGATCAATATTTCCGAACGCCCCGCCGAGATCGAAGACCGCGTCGTCCCGGGTCACTGGGAGGGGGGATTTAATAACCGGAGCCTACAACCAGTCGGCGATCGCAACCCTGGTGGAACGCACCACGCGCTACGTGATGCTGGTGCACTTGCCGGTGGACCATACCGCCGAATCGGTCCGCGACGGGCTGATCAAGACTGTGGGAACCCTGCCGGCGCACCTGCGGGGATCTCTCACTTGGGACCAAGGCGCCGAAATGGCCAAGCACAAGGCATTCAGCATCGCCACCGACATGGACGTCTACTTCTGCGACCCGGCCAGCCCGTGGCAACGCGGATCCAACGAGAACACCAACGGGCTGCTGCGGCAATACTTCCCCAAAGGCACCGACCTGAATGTCTACGGGCTCGAGGACCTGGAGCACGTCGCCCAGGAACTCAACGCCCGACCACGCAAAACACTGGACTGGGAAACCCCAGCAGAGCGTCTTCGTGATTTACTGATAGCCAGCTGACCTCGGGTGTTGCATCGACCCCTTGAATTCGCCCTTTGCCCCAAGCTATGGCGGAGCAAAGGCAGGGCAAGAACCAACGGCTGGCAGGTATCCGACAGCTGTCATTTGCACGGATTATGGTTGACAGCCCTCATGCTCCAAAGGACCGCTTTGAACTGTCGGCCGCCTTTTGCGGAATCGCGTAGTTCAGGGCGGTTGCAGCGCTGCGGTGCAGTTCGTGCTGCTGTTACCGCGCGGGCCGCCCGGCCTTTAGGGCGACGGGACTGCAGGGCCAGTTGGCCATCGCAGCAACGCGGCGATGTCAGCTTTGCCGGGCAGGACGCCCTCCGGGAGCAGAAGGATCCCGGCATCGGTCAACGCTGCGGCACGAAGGAGTGCGGCCGGCGCCGGGATCCGGCCCAGGACGTCCGCCCCGAGAGCCTCCTCCTCTGCGTTGGCTATCCACGGTTCTGCACCGAGTGCCAGGAGGTGATGACCCCCAAGCGCTTCATCGTTCATAATCAACACGTCCACCTGGGCTTGCTGGAGGGCACGCACCACAGCGCCTATGCCCGTGGCCGATTCGGGATTGGCCTGGCCTTCCTGCTCGGCGAGGCGTTCGATAACCTCCTGCTGCTCTGCCGCCCACTGCAGGGCAACCCGTTCATTGACCTGCTCGTTGAAGGCCTCCTGATCGGCACCGGCAGTATGGGTATGGGACTCCACGATACTTAGCAGTTCCCGGCTGGCTTCGGAGAGCTGATCCTGGACCAGGCCCCGGGCCCGGACATCACCGGCGAGCACCAGCAACCTGGCCCCGCTGTTGCGGATGATCCTGTCGATCTCCTCGGCCACCTGGTCCGCGTTCCGGCGCCAAATTTCCTCGGTCCGGTGCTGGTATTTGCCTTGCGACCAGCCCCCTCCCGCGACTTTGCTGAGGTTCTCGCTCGATCCTTCAACATCCTGGACCCTGTCGGGGCCGGGTCTGCCAGCGTAGTGCAGTCGGATCTCGGCGCTGTCCCGCCCGACTTCGGCAACGATGTACGGATACTCGCCGGGCCGGTGCTTGACCAACGGCAGCAGGTCCGGGACAGGGTCCACGGAGATTCTCTCCGGCACGACGAGGGGGCCTGGCAACAACTCATTGAGTTCCACCGTTCCCTGCCGCACGAGAACAAAACGTGCTACTGGGGAAGGTTCTCCCGTGGCAGGTTGTATGGCTTCTTCGATGGCAGCAAGGTCCTCAGCCGAGGCACCTTTGCCGGCAAGTGCTTTGCGGATATTGCCCGGGCGCACGTCGGCCGCTTCCAGCGTGTCGACCGTCCCTGTGCCGGCGTCGACATAGGCGGCGCACCAAGGGCCCTCGCGCCGGTAGAGGTCAGCGTATTCTTTCAGGCTATCTGTCACGGTTCCGGCTCCTCGGCGCCAGGTCCAGGAGCCGGGTTTAGAGCGTCCTGGACTTCTGCAGGATCTGTTTCATCCGGGAATGGCTCGGTCTCCCGCCACTCTTCGGCGTGTGCCGGCTGGTTGCTTTTAACCATTCCTTGGGTTTCCTGCTGCATCTTGTCATCCAGATGGGCGCCGTGGGTGGTGTTGCCGCGTTCGGCCATGACGATCTCCTTCCCGTGCGGGCGGTGCCGCACGTTTAATCAATCCGTACCTCACCGTAACACCGCAGCATCAGCGACTGAAGAGGACGGTGGTCCAGGCCACGGGCTGGACCACCGGGTCAGGATGTTTTGGAGGAGGGCATCGTTTCCGGTCCGGGTTCAGGGGCAAGGAGGGCCCGTTGGAGCTGAACGAGTATTTTGGCGAGCCGCCGGGACACCTGCATCTGAGTCATGCCGAACCGCTTGCCCAGGGCAGCCGGTGTCTCTTCGTGGGCATAACGGTGGTACAGCAGGTCCCGGTCAGCATTGGACAGTCCACGTATGGCCTGGCCCAGCGATATCAGTTCCTCGATATGGCCGGGTTCGCAATCCGGGCGGAAGACCTGCTGCCAGAATACCGCTGCAGTCGGGGCCGGGCGCGTCGATCGAATCAGGCCTCATGCTGATCGCTTGAGCTTCACGGACCTCGCCGGAGCTCGTGCCCAGTTCCTTGGCCAGTTCCTCATCAGTCGGGGCCCGTCCCAGGGTCTGGGCGAGAGCCGGTGCGGTGCGCGTGATGAGTGTACGCAGATCCTGCACCGCCCGCGGAGGCCTGACAACCCAGCAATGGTCCCTGAGGTACTTTTTTAATTCGCCCCGGATCGTGGGGGCGGCATACGCGGGAAAACTTCCGCCCCGGTCCGGGTCGAACCCGTGTGCTGCTTTGATCAGGCCCAGGTATGCCACTTGTCGCAGATCTGCCTGGTCCCGGCCACGGGCGTAACGCCCGGCCAAAGCTTCAGCCAGAAACAGGTGTGCCAACACCAGGTCCTCCCGCAAGGCCTCCCCGATCCGCCCGCCCCGCCGGGACAGATTATGCTTTGACCGGCATTCAGGCCCTCGCCGCACAAGTTCCTGCATGGGGTTTCCTGCATGGCGGTCCTTCCCTCCAAAGCTGAGCTCCTGCTGTAAGGCCTGGCCTCAGCCAAACATAGAGCTTCACACTGTTGCAACCCCCTCCCGATGCGACGCGGTGGAAACCAGCGGACCGCTGTTTGACCGTCCCATATGCGGCATGAGCGATGCCACCGGCGACGAATACCCATCCCGGCCTGCACCGGAAACCCGGCACGGGGAACCTTATACCGAACGCCCCCGACAACCCTCCACGCGCCCGACAGCTGCCGAACGGGTACGGAGAACCCCCGGGTACTGGCGCCCCGATTGCTTGCCAGTGCAAGAGGCACGGGTCTAGTCTGAGCGAGGGAGCACGATTCCAGCAGTCCGGTCAGCGACCCCCTTGCAAAGGAAACAGTCAATGTCGACCATCTCCGAGCCATATATCACCGGCGGCGGTGCCCAGGAGCCGTGGGCAGATTCCCTTCACTGCTTTGACTGCCACACAGACAGGCACCTGGTCATCGAGTCCATAGAAGCTCTCTCGCCCCCGGTTCCGGGAATGGTTGCTGTCTCGTACACCTGCACTGCGTGCGGCCACTACCGGGCGCACCCGGCGACCGTCCCGCCAATAGCCGTCGTCCTCAACCGCCCCGGGCCCGAGCGGATCTCAGGGATCCTTCAGTTCGGCGGCGAGTACATCCACTGCGGTGAACCGATGCACCCGGCAGGGTCTGAACTGCGCGGCATCTACGCCCCGCTGAGCACGGAACAGAGCTCCGAAGGTGTCCTTGAGGTCTGTCTCCGTACCCGGGTTTTACATTGCGTCTGCGGGTTCCAAATGGAAATACCCGAATAACGAACCACCCAGCCAAGGCCAGCAGCCGAGGCAGAGTGGGCAAGCACCGGCGGGACGATACAAGGCCGGGCGCCGAACCCCTGGTTCCAACAAAAAAGCCAATATCCAACAGAAGGAGTGAACACGAATGCCATCGACAGCACGTGAAATCATGACCGGCGGGGCAGAATGCATTGGCGAGAACGAGACCTTGGAACAGGCTGCCCGGAAGATGAAGGACCTGGACGTCGGGTCGTTGCCGATCTGCGGAGAAGACAACCGGCTCAAAGGTATGCTCACGGACCGGGACATCGTCATCAAGTGCCTGGCCGAAGGCGGAGACCCACGCAGCGCGACCGCAGGCGAATTCGCCCAGGGCAAACCTGTCACCATCGGCGCCGATGATTCCATCGAAGAAGCGATCAAAACCATGCAGGAGCACCAGGTCCGCCGCCTGCCGGTCATCGACGGACACGACCTCGTCGGGATGCTCAGCCAGGCCGACATCGCCCGGAACTATCCCGAAGACAGGGTCGGCGAACTGGTCGAATTCATCTCCTACTGAGAAGCGGCGGGAACCAGCGAACCACTCCACCGAGGGGGAGGAGACCGTGACATCTAAGACCTCGACAACCACTAACCACGATGAAATCCGCGAATGGGTCGAGCAAAACGGCGGAAAGCCTGCTGGCGTCAAAGCCACTGCCGAAGGCCAGGACCCCGGTGTGCTCCAGGCTCTCTTCCCCGGAGGTGCAGGGGAAGAGAGCCTGGAGCAGATCAGCTGGGAGAACTGGTTCGAAAAATTCGAGAAAAACAAGCTGGCCTTCCTCTACCAGACGGAGAAAGCCAACGGGGGACCCAGCACCTTCTTCAAAGTGATCAACAGATAGCTGAAAAGACCCGGTGGGCGACAGGTAAAGGTCTCCGGCCCGAAGTTCCGGCCGGACGTTTCAGCCGCCCTGGACCGGCTAAAGTGATCGGAGATTTTTCATGGCAACCTGTGATACCTGCGGCAATGACTACGACAAGACCTTCACCGTCAGCAGGGAAGGAAAAACCGGTACGTTCGACAGCTTTGAATGCGCTGTACAGGCAATGGCGCCCGCCTGCGGACACTGCGGCTGCCGCATCCTTGGACACGGGGTTGAAAGTGAGGGAAGCATCTACTGCTGCGCCCACTGCGCCCGCCACTCCGGCGAGCAGCGGCTGATCGACCGGGCATGAGCGGCCCGCGTTACAGCCACCGCCGCGAGGCCGGGCAGGCTTGGCAGGCTTGGCAGGCTTGGCAGGCTTGGCAGCAGAACTCTAACGTTACGGATACCTGGAACCGTTCAGCTGCCCGGCGCAACGACCACCCATCATCAACGATGCACCGGGCCAGCCGGAGCCTGCCTTAGGCGTGAGGATCGCGTTAGCATGGGACATTGAAGACCTCCTTGTGAACTGGACTCTCGACAAGCCCAACTCCACTCGGAGGTCTTCTTTTTGTCACCTAACCACGCCGCATGTTCCTAACGTCCGGGGTCAATACAGCTAGGTTCCCTTGGCCCCCTGTGGCAGGGCCGCGTGGGCATAGATCCGTAATCAAACCCATTCCCGCATACTCACGGACGGCGCTGATACCCTCGACAGCCGACGCTTTGTCCCGGAACTGTGTGGACGCTGTTGGCCCGGTCGCAGACCACCCAGAGGAAAGACCTTTTCAGGGACGGCATCCAGCATCTCCTGCACCTTACTGAATCGGCGCATGCTGGCGCTCTCCGTCACTTCTTGCCTGAGGCTGCGGTATTCTCTGGGATACCGGCAGAATGGTCGGTCTTTTCATGCCTGAGGCTTTCTTGCTCCCACTGGCTGGGGGCATTGCTTCTATAAAACCAAGGTGGTCTCCGTGGAATCGTTCACCGATATAAACACGCTCCCTTTGTCCATCGCCCAGGTTGATTCGATCGTGCACGTGGAGCCAGCGCAGGCTTCCGCCGGCACCGAAAGCCCAACGATCTCGCCGCTGCTGCAAGAGCAGCTGCTGGCCGCGGTGGTCACCCGGGTTGGGGAAGTCGAGGCAGCAGAATGGGCACTGGACCAGGCCAAAGCTGCACGCTACGCTCAGATGTCCGCTGCTATGTCCGCAGGCGTAGCTGCCGAGAGCGTCGCAGCGGCGGCCGGAATAACTAAGCCGGCCCGGGCGGCATTGGTCGGCGAAAAGGCGGGGGCTTCCGTCGAAGGATGACGGTCTCGGCTTCCCGGGGATCACGTCCGTCATTACGGGACCACAGATCAAGTCGGCCTTCTCAACGACCGTCATGTGAAGATTCCGCTGTGCAGCGAAGGCTTCGGCAGAATCTCTCAACTTCGTCCGCGGTGCCGGCCCATCCGGCCCGGCTGGGTGGGGGGACGAGTGAGTTTTGAGTGTCTTGACCGGCGGAACATTCGGGGACATGATGGGAGCGGGTCGGGTTCAGGGATCCGCAAGTTGCAGGGGCCTAAGCGGCCTGCGGGGTGCAGCTGAGGGTCTCCGGAGACAACGACAGCCGTGGCGGGTCCGGCCGTTTCGGGCTCCTGACGGAGTCGAGGGCCCGCGCCGACTTATGGTCACGCTAGGAAATACGGAAGGAATTGTCATGAGCGGAACGCCGGAGCCGATCGAGCGCCGCCATGCCGAGGCGCCCGCTGAAGGCGAGGACTGGGCCGACGCGCCTGCCGAAGACGACCGGACCGGCGTACAGGAAGCACCTTCCGGGAGCCGAGCCCACGCCCAGGAACCGGCGGAAGGCGCACGGGCAGAGACCATCCCTGCCGACCCGTCATCCGGCAAAGAACGGGGCGACGGGGAAGGCTAGGCATCCGTTCGGCGGGCGCAGCAAGCGAGCCCTGCAATTCGTCCGAGCGAACCTTTTTTGGACAGGGGTACACCCGGGGGCCCGGCCCGGTTCCGGGGTCCGGCAACGCTCTGCACTGCAACGTCGGGTCGGAGGAGAGTGCATTCCTGGGAATCTACGAAGACAGTTACCAGAAAAGGGGAGACCATGCCTGCCGGTAAATCATCGAGACTGAAGGATCCGGAACTGTATGAAGAGCTCCGCAGGGACGGAGCATCGACACAGAAAGCCGCACGCATTTCCAACGCGGCGGCTAAAGAGGGCCGCTCAACCATCGGCCGGAAGGGCGGCGAGGCCGGCGACTACGAGGACTGGACGGTGGGACGGTTACGGGGCCGGGCGAAGACACTCGGGCTCAAAGGCTATTCGAAACTGCGTAAAAACGATCTCATCAACGCCCTGCGGGACGCGTGAGCGGCGCCGGGGCCGGGACACCGGAATCTTCGCACGGGATGGAAGGCGCCGGAGGCGGACGGAATGAGACGCGCGAGGAAAAACTGGACCGGAACTGGTCGGAACTGCTGCAGGAGCTGCGCGTCATGCAGACGGGCGTGCAGATTATTGCAGGGTTCCTTCTGACGTTGCCCTTCCAGCAGAAGTTCGCCGCCCTGGATGGCTTCCAGCGCGGACTCTACCTCACGCTGGTGCTCATCGCCGCGCTGACTACGGCCCTGATGCTGGTGCCCGTGAGCCTGCACCGCCGGCTGTTCCGCCATCACGTGAAAGACACCCTCGTCACCGATGGGGACCGGATTGTTAAGGCCGCGCTGACCGGTATCGCGGTGCTGATCGCCGGCTCTGCTTCGCTCATCTTCTCGGTCGTCCTGGGGAGCACCGCCGGCGTCACGACCGGAGCCGCCCTGCTCGTGGTCCTGGCCGTCCTCCTGCTCCTCTTTCCGTTGCTGGCCTGGCAACGGCACTCCGGAAGACTCGACGATCGGCTGGAAGTTCCCCGCCCGCCGGGCCGGGAATAGCGTCGCCCCGGCCCCGTGCCGGGACCATGTAGCACGTCCACGGGCGGAGGTGCGTGGCAGGATCCGGGTCGGTCGGTTTACTGTCCGGAAATCGGCCTTGCCCGGGCGCGGGGTCCCGGCGCCGAAGGAGGGGACCGCGTGCCTGGGCGCGCTCAGGCGCTCTATAGTCCTCCGGAACGAGGCGGGCAACCAGGCGTCCTCCGCGGTTAGGGGGTTGTGGGGGCGAGCCGCTCCGTGCTTGTATCCAGCAAAAGCGGTTCCAGGTCCCGGATCTGTCCCAGGGCACGGTCCAGCAGGCGCTGTATCTGGCCCTGATCGATGCTCTTGTAGATGGAGGAGAGAACGATGAGGGTTTTCCAGAGCAGCACCTTTCCGGTGACGGCCGTGATGAGCGCTTCGAGCTCCAGCTGTCCGGCGGCGCCGTCGGGGGAATGCGTCGGGTTCAGAGGGTCCACAGCGGCCAGGTGCGCACCGATCCACGCCAGAGGTTTCTTATGGCCCGGCATGGCAGAGTGCAGCTGCTCACAGATTTCCTGGAGCGCTTCTTTGTCCTCGCGGACCTCGGCGGTGAGTCTGCTGAGCTCGGCCCCGTGAGCGGAACCCGCCCACGATGTGGCTGCCTGCTCGAACAGGCGTTCCCCGGCCGAAGCGGCCATCAGCTGTGCAGGTAGGCGCGCAATGAATTATCGTCTGCCTTTTCTTCAGCCTGCATATTTTCGTTCATCAGCTTTCCTTCCGGCAATGTTACGTTGCTGCGTTCCACCCGTGCCGAGGGTCGCGTGCGCAGGCGCACCACCACCGCCGGCCGGCAGCGGTCTCACTCCGGCGGTTTGGTGCGGGCTCCGCGCTGGTGGTCCTCCAGCTTCTTCTCCGAATCCCGGCGCCGCTGGCCCACGGTGCGCATCGGCTGCGTGGTCGGCGTCCGGGGTGCTTTTGATCCGGGCCCGGGGCGTGTTCTTCCCCGCTGCCAGAAGCAGGATTGTCCGAACCGGGATGCGTGTTCTCGCTCATACACGCATCCTCCCACCCGGCACGACCGGACACCATGCGAAAGTCCGTTCCAAAGCCGCCTTTCTGAGGACCGGCCGTCGGGACCCGGGCCCTTACGGGAAAGCCGGGCGAACAAACGACGGCTGGATCCGGTAGGCATCTGCCCGGCCCCGGACAGCCTCTCCTCGGTTCCTTCCCCCGGGCACACCCCGGTCCGTCCGGCCGCGGGGACGAGTCCCCTGTGCGGGGCCGGTGGTCACCCTCTTCGTGCCGCAGCCAAGGTCCTGCCGGGCGGTCCTCTTCTTACTGTCTCTTCCCTGGCTTGCTAGCGTGGAGGAGACAGGAAACAGGCACCGACAGGAACGGGAGCAGTTGATGAGCACCGGGACGAACAAATCTGATGAGGCAGTGACCGACCGCAGCCGCACGGAGGCCACACCGGTCCCGGGACAGGCCGCCGACCCGGCTGACCCGAAGGAAAACGGATCAGACCGTGACCCCGGCCAGCCAAGCACTCCCGCAGGCGGTCACGAATCGGAGGGGAGCCGGACAATCCCCCCGGGGCCCGCGGAAGAAGAAGACCGCCGGGAACACGATGACCGCGGGTTGACCACGGACACAGGCTCCAGCGACTGACGCGTACACTCTTCGACCGGGACAGCCGTGCCCCGGGGCAACGGCACCAGCCAGACACCGAAGGCCGCCGGTCCGTGCTGGCGCCGCGGCGCATCATCCGCCGTGAACGCTCAGTCCGGGCCAACGGTCCCGGCGCCGGTCCTCTGCCCGTCCGGTGGATGCGGGCGGTGGGTGAAGCAGATGGCGTCGGTGACCACGGCCGAAAGTTCTCCGGTGCGGGCGAGCGTGGCGCGTTGTCGTCGTTCCCCGGTCCCGCGCCGCAGGATCACAGCCACACCGGACTGGACGCGGGGAAGGTCCCCGGAATCCGTCAGTGCCGTCCGGACATGGCGGACAAGGGCAGCGATGATGTCCGGTGCCGGCCGCGGCCGGTTGTCCACCGGGTGCAGGAGATCGCCGTTGATGCCGGACCGGCTGGCCCGCCAGAGAGCCAGCCGGAGCAGGGCAACCGGGACCGGGCGGGGCGGCACACCAGCACGCCATTCCCGGGCGGCTGTCTCCACCAGGCCACGGACCAGCGCGGCGATGAGGACGGCATCCTCGGCGAACAGGCAGACATCCGCCACCCGGACCTCCAGGGTGGGCCGGAGGGGTCGGTACGCCGGGACCGAGTGAGCGCGCCCAGGGCCGGCCATCGTGGCGAGAATCGGCCCCGACGGAATCAGGGTTTCGGACGCACACGTCCGGGCCGCTCCGGGTGGCAGCGTAGCCGGGTCGTCGGACCCAACCTGGTGCTATTCGGTCGTATCTCCGGGAGGATCCGGTTCCTCGCTCGCAGGCTGGTAAGCCGCCACGAGCAGCGGGACGGCGAGAACGCAGCCGATCCCCGCCGGAATGAGATAGAGCACCCCGGACCCGGGGATCAGCGTCCCCATCAGCGCGCCGATAAGCGCCCCGCTGATGATGTGGGTCAGGGCCCTCGCCAGGGCAGGTCTTAGTGTCATCACACGGGTCCTTGCCTCGCAGGGAACACACTTTTCGTCGCAGCCAGAAGCACACGGATGAATCCATCCTGCAAGAATTTCGGGCACAGGGAAACCACCGCGATGTGCGTTGCAGAAGGTGCCCCCAAGGTCCGGCCAGGCAGCTCTTTAAACAGCATGCCGGGCGCACGCAAGAACCTCAGGACGGCAGCCGGGCCTGTCCGGGGTTGCCCCGAATGGCTGGAGGTGTTGTTATGGTCACTGACCAAGTCCCGAATCCGTCCCACGACGCGGAGGTTGTGCCGATGAGCCACCCGGACCCAGAGGTATCCCCCACGAGCCGCGCATCGGCTGCCACGGGCCGCGGAGCCGGGCATCCTGCTCTCGGTGAAGAGTTGGCATTGGTGGACCGCTGGTGGCGGGCCGCGAACTACCTCTCGGTCGGACAGATTTATTTGCGCTCCAACCCCCTCCTGCGCAGCCCCCTTCGCGCGGCGGACACCAAGCCACGCCTGTTGGGGCACTGGGGAACAACCCCCGGACTGAACTTCATCTACGCCCACCTCAACCGTGTCATCCGACGCGATCGGCAGAACATGCTGTTCATCGCCGGCCCCGGCCATGGCGGTCCCGCGGTCGTTGCCAACGGCTGGTTGGAGGGCACGTATTCCGAGATCTACAACCACGTGGGACCCGACGAAGCCGGCATGGCAGAGCTGTTCCGTCAGTTCTCCTACCCTGGCGGGATTCCCAGCCACGCCGCCCCGGAAACCCCAGGGTCCATCAGCGAGGGCGGGGAACTCGGCTACTCGCTGGCCCACGCCTACGGCTCGGTCTTTGACAACCCGGAGCTGATCACCGCCGCCGTGATCGGTGATGGCGAAGCGGAAACGGGACCACTGGCTGCGAGCTGGCACTCGCACACCTTCCTGGACCCTGTTGCGGACGGCGCGGCGCTGCCCATTCTGCACCTGAACGGCTACAAGATCGCCAACCCCACCATCCTGGCCCGGATGCCGGAACCCCAGCTCGAACAGCTCTTACGCGGTTATGGCCATGTGCCACATTTCGTGACAGTGACTGATCCGGAGGCGACTGCCGCCGCGCACGGGGACTTCGCAGCGGCGCTCGACGACTGCCTGACCGAAATCCGTGCCATACAGGACCGGCACCGCACCGCACGGGACCGCACCGAGGGTTCGGTTGGACGCGACTCCCCCGCAGTAACGGGCTGGCCGATGATCGTCCTGCGTTCACCCAAGGGCTGGACCGGTCCCCGGACGGTGGATGGTCTGCGGGTTGAAGGCACCTGGCGCAGCCACCAGGTGCCTTTGTCCGAAGTCCGCACCAACCCCGAGCACCTCGCCCAACTCGAACGCTGGTTGAAGTCCTACCGGCCGGATGAGCTCTTTGACGAAGGCGGCCGACTACGCGCTGAGGTCGCCTCCAATGCGCCCTCGGGCCGCCTCCGCATGAGCGCCACGGACCATGCCAACGGCGGGATGCTGCTGCGTTCCCTGGCATTGCCCGACTACGCCGATCATGCCGTCCAGGTACCCCGGCCCGGCGTCGAACGGATCAGCCCGATGATCACCCTGGGATCCTGGCTCGGAGAGGTTATCACCGGGAACCCGGATAATTTCCTCCTCTTCGGGCCGGATGAGACCGAGTCGAACCGCCTGCAGAACGTCTTTGAGGTGACGGACAAGGTGTGGCAGTCCAGGATCGACGACGTCGACGAGCATCTGGCCCGGGCAGGCAGGGTCCTTGAAGTGCTCAGCGAACACCTGTGCCAGGGCTGGCTCGAGGGATATCTCCTGACCGGCCGGCACGGAATCTTCAACTGCTATGAGGCATTCATCCACATTGTCGATTCGATGTTCAACCAGCATGCAAAATGGCTGAAGGTGCATCGGGAACTGCCGTGGCGGCGGCCTGTGGCGTCGCTGAATTACCTGCTCTCGTCCCATGTCTGGCAGCAGGACCACAACGGCTTCTCTCATCAAGATCCCGGGTTCATCGACCATGCCGTGAACAAGAAGGCTGAAGTCATCCGTGTCTATCTGCCACCGGACGTGAACACCCTTCTTGCCGTCATGGAGCACTGCCTGGAATCCAGGGACTACATCAACATTGTGGTCAGCGGCAAACAGCCCTCTCCCACGTGGCTCGCTCCGGACGAGGCAGCACTTCACTGCCGACGGGGCCTGGGCATCTGGGACTTCGCGGGTTCGGAAATCGCTGGCGAAGAACCCGATGTGGTGATGGCTTGCGCCGGGGACGTCCCCACGATCGAAACAGTCGCCGCGGCCCGGCTGCTCGCCACCGAACTGCCCGGGCTGAAGATCAGGGTGGTCAATGTGGTCGACCTCATGCGGCTCCAGGAGGCCAGCGAGCACCCTCACGGACTCTCAACGCCGGACTTCGAGGGAATCTTCACGGCAGACATGCCGATCATCTTCGCCTACCACGGCTATCCCGCCCTGATCCATCGGCTCACCTACCGGCATGGCAACCAAGAACGGCTGCATGTGCGCGGCTACAAGGAAGAGGGCACCACCACGACACCATTTGACATGGCCATGCTAAACGGCATAGACCGCTTTCAACTGGCCCTCGACGTTCTTGACCGTGTGCCGGGGCTGCGCGAACGTCACCCGGTTCTGCACCAGTCCCTTCAAGACCTCAGAATCCGGGCACGGAACCACACCCGTCAGCACGGCGAGGACCCCGACGAGATCCGAAACTGGGCACTGGACTGACGTTCTCAGACGCTCCAGAGAACGGTCCCCATACGCTGGGCGCACTGGACCGCCGGACGACTCCTCCAACACGGCCCGACCTACCAAAGCAGCCGGATTCGCAACTGCGTCGTCCGCCACCCCGCCCTCATCCGGGAAAAAGTAACGAGAGCATCCTCCGGGCACGGTCAGATGGCCACGGATCCAACAAATGCAGCCACGCTCGAAGTTTCCCAATGGATCCATATTCCCTTGCTGGCAATCCCTGCGCCATCAGGCTGGTCTTTCAGGGTGGCCCGCGCCAGATGCTCCACTTCCCTCCGGCATAGCCGAGCCCCCGGAGGAGTGGTGAACTCGCAGCTCGGGTCTTTCCCCGGGCGGCTTCACTCCGGGCGAGTGTCCGGATGAAGTTCGGCGTCGAGGGCGTGGGCGTCGGCCAACTGGGCCAGCAGTCTCCCAAGCTGCGCCCCCGCACCCCGGACCCACCGAGAACCAAAAACGTCCATACCCGTCGGATGACAGAACCGAGAACAACCACCCGGTCCAGCGGGTCCAATCCTGCCAAGGAACGCGGGCACCGCGCTCACGTGCGCGCCAGCCGACGATCTACGGGCCCGTGCATTCATCGAAAGCCCGCTCCCACCCCCAACGTCATTCACCTTGACAAATTCCGGAGCAGCCAGTCAAACACGGCAGAAGGTCCTGCGACAAAACCCAAAGGCGACGATATCCACGGGTCACCGACCTCACCGATATCTTCTCCATCTCAAGACCCCCATCTGGGTATGGCACTCTGAAATGGCCCCACTGAGGGGACTTTTAGCCGTTTGAAATGGCCCCACCCTCGACCCGCCCGTAGCGTTCTTTTTGTCCGCCAAGACGAAAGAGAACGGAACGGGATTGAAGGAGAGATCGAGAGTGAAGCAATTCGAGCGTATCCGCCTTGATGCGAGGGATAAAGATATGTCGATCAGAGAGCTGGCACGGGTGCACGGCGTCCACCGCCGCACGGTCCGGGCCGCGCTGGCGGAGGCCACGCCGCCGGCACGGAAGACGCCCGAGCGGAAGGCTCCGAAGCTGGGGCCCTGGGAGGACACCATCCGGGTCTGGTTGACCACCGACCAGAAAGCGCCGCGCAAACAGCGTCACACGGCCCGCCGGATCTGGCAGCGGCTGGTCGATGAACACGGCGCCGTGGTGGCCGAGTCCACGGTCGCTCACGGCGTGGCCAGGATCCGCCGCGAGCTCGTCAGCACTCCGGCTGACGTCGCGGTCCCGCAGACCCATACCCCGGGCGGGGAAGCCGAGGTCGACTTCGGCGAGTTCCAGGCCGTGATCGGCGGCGCGCAGGTGAAGCTGTTCATGTTCGTGATGCGGCTGTCCTACTCCGGACGGGCCGCGCATGTGGCCTACGCGAACCAGTCGCAGGAGTCCTTTCTGGACGGGCATAACACCGCGTTCGAACGCTTCGGCGGGATCCCGGCCAAAATGATCCGCTACGACAACCTCAAACCGGCGGTCACCACCGTGATTCTGGGCCGGGAGCGGCTGGAAAACGAACGCTTCATCGCCCTGCGCTCCCATTACGGGTTCGACTCGTTCTTTTGCCTGCCAGGCATCGACGGCGCCCACGAAAAGGGCGGCGTCGAAGGCGAAGTCGGCAGGTTCCGCCGCCGCTGGCTGACCCCCGTCCCGGAGTTCGGGACCCTGGAGGAACTGAACGCGTATATGGCCGTCTGCGATGTCAAGGACGACCACCGGGTCATCACCGGCCGCCCAGTCACCGTCGGTGCCGCGGCCGCGGAGGAAGCCGGTATGCTCCGGGCCTTGCCGGCGGACACGTTCGAGGCCGCCTCGACGTTCTCGTTCAAGGCCGACCACAAGTCCCAGGTCTGCGTCCGCCAGTCCTACTACTCGGTCCCGGCCCGCTATGCCGGGCGCCGGGTCAGCGTCCGGCTCGGTGCCCGCACCATCGAGATGTTCGCCGAAGGAGCCCGGATCGCGTCCCATGTCCGGGCCATCCATAAGTATTCCTACGTGCTGGAACTGGACCACTACCTTGAGGTCCTCACCCGCAAACCCGGCGCCCTGGCCGGAGCAACAGCGCTGGTGGCCGCCCGCACCTCCGGGTCCTTCACCGGAGCCCACCAGAAATTCTGGGACAAGGCGCGGGCCGCCCTCGGCGACAAGGCCGGCACCAAGGCCCTGATCGAGGTCCTGCTCCTGGCCCGGACCCTGCCGGCCGCCGCGGTCACCGGCGCGATGGAGAACGCCGTCACGGCCGGGGACTTCGACACGGATCATCTGGCCATCCACGCCCGTGCCAGCCAGAGCTTCCACCACGTCCCGGCCGTGCTTCCCGACGATATTGCCGGACGGATCAGGCACCTGCCCGACCGCTGGGAGCCCTCGCTGGCCGGCTACGACGGGCTGCTGGCCGCGGCGGGCAGCCGATGAGCGCCGGGCAGGGACCCTCCATGGGCCAGCTGAGTGAGCCGGCCGCCGCGGCGGCGATCGGCGCAGCCTGTAAAACCCTGTATCTGACCGGCACCGCGCAGGTCGCCGGGTCCATGGCCGCCGAAGCGGCCCGGCAGCGCCTCAGCCACCAGGCGTACCTTGCCGAGGTCCTGACCTATGAATGCGAGGAACGCGATAACCGCGCCCGGGCCCGGCGGATCAAGGAAGCGAAGTTCCCGCGCAGCAAACGCCTCGAAGACCTGGACCTGGCCCAGATCCCTGACCTGCCGCCGGCGACCCTGACGCACCTGGCCACCGGCGCGTGGATCGATGCCGGGGAACCGCTGGTACTCCTCGGCAATTCCGGGACCGGGAAAACACACCTGCTCATCGGCCTGGGCATGGCCGCCGCCGAGCAGGGACGGCGGGTCCGCTACATCACCACGGCGGCGCTGGTCAACGAACTCGTCGAGGCCGCCGACAACAAGGAGCTATCGAGGCTGGTGGGCAAATACGCGCGCCTGGATCTCCTTTGCCTCGATGAGGTCGGCTACGTCAAGCTCGATACCCACGGCGCCGAGCTGTTGTTCCAGATCATCACGGCCAGGGAAGAACGGGCGTCCATCGCCTGCGCAAGCAACGCCCCGTTCAGCGAGTGGGGCCAGACGTTCACCGACCCGCGCCTCGCGGCGGCGGTCGTGGACCGGCTGACCTTCCGCGGCCACATCATCAACACCGGCACCGATTCCTACCGGCTGAAAACCACCCAGCAGACCATCAACAAGTCCCGGCAAAACTGACCGGAACACCAACAGGGTGGGGCCAAAACAAGCGGCGAACCCGGAGCCAAATCAACTTGCTATTCCCACCCATCTGCCGGACACTTCAAAAGCCCTAACCAGATGGCGGCGGTGGACAGCTCCAGAAGCCCCAGGCCAGATCCTCGGGGCGCCAGAGCTTTCCAAGGTTCTTCGCGCCGGAATCCCAGGGCGTTGAGACCACCACTTGAACCTGCCCATTCTCCGCTCAGAGATTGCCCCTGGGGACAGCTTCAGGAGTACCGGGCCTCCAGGGGACGTAACCTTTGTCTTTGGCGGCCGACTCACTGAGAATGAACTATGACGGTCTACCTGAGGTCCCTGGAAACTGCTGTTCCGCCAACTGTCCTGATCCAGTCCGAGGCCCGGGATGTGTTCGCAGCGCAGCCAGGGCTCACAAGACTTGGCACTCGGCTGGTCAGCACCTGCTTTGACTCGGCGGCCATCGACACGCGGCATACCGCCGTCGAGGAACTGACCAAGGACAGCCAGGCGGAAAATCCCCTGTTCTTCAATCCTGCAACGGGACTCCTGCTCAGCCCCAGCACCAAGGTCCGGAACGATATCTTCGCCACAGAAGCGACCAAGCTCTTCATCGAGTCGGCACAGAAGGCCCTGGATGCCTGTCCTGGAATCGATTTACTTGACATAACTCACCTAGTGACCGTCTCCTGCACCGGATTCTTCAACCCGGGCCCGGACTACAAAATCGTCCGCGCCCTCGGCCTGAACCCCGCCGTACAGCGCTATCACCTCGGGTTCATGGGCTGCTATGCGGCATTCCCGGCGCTGCGGGCCGCCAAGTCCTTCTGTGAGGCCGATCCGGACGCCGTTGTGCTGGTGGTCTGCGCGGAACTCTGTTCCCTCCACGTCCGCACCTCCAACGATCCCGACACCATTATGGGCTCGGCCCTGTTTGCCGACGGTGCGGCCGCGGCCATCGTCAGCGCCAGGGAAATCCCGGACGAACCCGCGCTGCTGCGGCTGGACCACTTCGAGACGGTCCTCACGCCCGTCGGCGAGGAATCCATGGCCTGGAACATCGGCGACGAAGGCTTCGAGATGGTGCTCGGCAATTACGTCCCCCACATCATTGACGACCACATCATCGGCGCCCTGGAACCCCTGCTGTCCCGGGAGAGTTCCCTGCTCGGACTCCCCTACCGGGACATCCGGCACTGGGCCATCCATCCCGGCGGCCGCAGCATCCTGGATAAGGTGCAGTCACGGCTGGATCTTAGCGATGAACAGCTGATCCCTGCCCGCGAAACGCTCCGGAACTTCGGCAACATGAGCAGCGCCACGGTGCTGTTCGTGATCAAGCACATCCTGGACCTCCCGCCAGCGGACGCAGGCGGCGGCGACGAGCGGATCTGCTCGATGGCGTTCGGGCCCGGGCTGACGGTGGAAACAGCGCTCTTCACCAAGCTCCGGGACCCGCGGCGCGCAGCGCCCTTAAGCCCGGACACCAAGGCCGAAACCACAGCCACGACGGAGGCTCAAACAGCACAGCCTGCATCACCGCTGTCGGCACCCGCCCCCGCCTGAAAACGCACAACGTGAAGTTTCTGCAGGACCGCGCGGCAGACACCGTCGAAGAAATGGACCTGCCCGGATGCGACCCCCAGCGGCTGGACCGCACCTATGCCCAGTTCGCCATCGTCAACCGCGTGGTTTCCGGCTGGCGCGGCATCTACCGGACCCGGCTGAGGCCCCGGCTGTCCCCAAGCGTCCCGACAACCCTGCTGGACATCGGCTGCGGTGGCGGCGACGTGCCGGTCCTGCTCGCCCGCTGGGCCGCCCGGGACGGACTGCGCCTGAAGATCACGGCCATTGACCCTGACCCGCGGGCCAGCCGCTTCGCACGCGAGCGGCACGCCGCGTCAGCAGTCACCTTCCGCCAGGCCACCGCCGCGGAGCTCATGGCGGAAGGCGAACGCTACGACCTCGTGGTTTCCAACCACGTCCTCCACCATCTGGGCCCGGAGGAGTTTCCAAGGTTCCTCGAAGAGTCGGCTGCGCTGGGCCGCGGCCTGACCATCCACAACGACCTCCGCCGCGCCCCCGCCGCCTACGCACTGTTTTTTGCCGGCGCCTGGATTTTCACCGGTTCCTACATCCGGCAGGACGGGCTGACCTCCATCCGGAGGGGCTACACCGCGCCGGAGCTGAGGTCTACCGCTCCCCCGGGCTGGACGGTGGCCAGGCACTCCCCCTTCCGCAACCTGCTCGTCCTGGACACAGCGACGGCGGGTGCTGCTGGTGGCTGACGTGCTGATCATCGGCGGCGGCCCGGTGGGACTGTTCATGGCCGCCCTGCTGCTGCAGCACGGCGTCGCGGTCCGGGTCCTGGAACAGCGGACAACCCCTGATACGCACTCCCGGGCCATCGGCATCCATCCCCCGGCGCTTGAGGCACTTGGGCAGATCGGCGTCGCCCGGGTGCTCGTCGCCGGAGGCGTCCGGATCCGTCGCGGCATTGCCGTCGCCGCCGGCAGGACGCTCGCCGAGATGTCCTTCGCCGGCGTGTCCGAGACCTTCCCTTACGTGCTCTCCCTGCCCCAGGCGCGCACCGAAGCGGTCCTGGAACAGCGAGTCCGTGAGCTGGACCCGGATGCCCTCCTCCGCGGCGTCCGGCTCCGCCAGCTGCACGACGACGACGGCCGGGTCACGGTGGAGACCACCACTGACGGCAGTCCGCTCCGGTACGCGGCGCGGCTTATCATCGCGGCCGACGGCGTGCGCTCCAGCGTGCGCGCCTTGAAGGGCATTCTCATGAGGGCGAAGGACTACCCGGACAGCTACCTGATGGGAGATTTTGCCGACAGCACGAACTTCGGCCCGGACGCCGCGCTGTTCCTGGAAAGCGAGGGCATCGTCGAGTCCTTCCCCCTGCCCGGGCAACTGCGCCGCTGGGTAGTCCGGCTGGATGCCGCCAAGCCGGATGCGGACGCCCGCTGGTTGGTGCAACGCATCCTCAAGCGGACCGGGATCGACGTCGACCCCGGGACCAACAGCATGCTGAGCAGCTTCGGCGTCCGCTCGCGCGTGGTCCGCCGGATGGTGGCCGGGCGCACGGTGCTGATCGGGGACGCAGCCCACGAGGTCAGCCCGATCGGGGGCCAGGGCATGAACCTCGGATGGCTTGACGCAGCGGCGCTCGTGCCGGCGGTGCTGGCTCAATTGCAGGGCGAAAGCGGAGCCGGGCCGTTGCGGAACTTTGAACGGACCCGCCTGCGGGCAGCCGCCAAAGCGGTTCGTCAGGCGGAAATCAACATGGCGTTGGGACGCCCGCTCCCAATCGGTGTTCTGACGGTGCGGAACCGGGCCATCTCAGCTGCCGCTGGCGTTCCCGCCGTGAATTCGCTGGTGGCCCGCCGCTTCACGATGCATTGACCGCCGCGGGGAAGCCCGGCTCACAGTGACGTGTAATAGCAGTCATAACTGTCCTGGCTGACGATCCGGCCAGCCCGCACCTCGAAGACCGATGCCGTCCGGGCACGGATGACCTCGCCCGCATCCCAATACGGCAGATCCATCAGCACGGTCGCGGACCAATCGGCCTCCACCACCACGCGGCTGCCGTCACACGTTGTCCGCCGGACGTCGAAGCGCTGCCCGGACACGACCTGGCCGCCGGCATCCGCCCCAGCCAAGGCCTGTTCACGGTTGCGCGTAGACCCTTCCGGGGCAAGCAGGTGGGGTGCCTCGACGAGTGTGTAGTTCTCGGCCAGGAACGGGCCGATCTTGGCCGCGCTGCCGCCGGCTTCCAAGGCACGCAAGAGGCCGAGAACGCAGTCGAGCGGCGTGCCGCTCCGGGGGTTACGTCCCGCTGAGGGGTGGAGTTTCTCGACACCGTGCAGGTCAGTTATCTGATTATGCTGCAGTGAGGTCGGGGAGCAAAATCGCCTCCTCGATCGAATCGGCGATGGCCGCGGTCATGGCTGTGAGTTCGGCCATGGAGGCCTCGGAGAGGTAGCGGCGGTCGCCGGCTTCCCATTCGTCGTGTTGTTCGGCCAGGACGGCGCCGACGAGACGGATCAGGGTGTCAAGCCCCGGGTTTTGTGGAGGGTGTTTAGTTGGAAATCTTGGCTAATTCCCCAGCCGGGTGACCGGCGTGGAGCTGTTCGTATTCCACGGGCGGGCAATGGCCGATCTCTCCATGGAGCCGCCGGTGGTTGAACCAGTCGATGTATTCGACCACGGCGACCTCGAGCTGGTTGATGTCCGTCCACGGCCCCTTGTTCCGGATGAGTTCGGCCTTGAACAGCGAGTTGAACGCCTCGGCAAGGGCTTTGTCATACGAGTCGCCCTTGGAACCGACGGAGGCTACCGCGGCGGCTTCCTCCAGGCGCTGGGTGTAGCGGATCGCACGGTACTGGACTCCTCTGTCGGAGTGATGGACCAGGCCGGTAAGGTCGGCGCCGTCGCGGGTCCTGGCCCAGATCCCCATTTCCAGGGCGTCCAGTGCGAGATCGGTGTAGAGGCTCGTGGCAACCTGCCAGCCGACCACCCGGCGGGAAAACACATCGATGACGAACGCCGCGTAGACCCAGCCGGCGAACGTGCGGACATAGCTTATATCTGCTACCCAGAACCGGTTCGGAGCCTTCGCGGTGAACCGGCGCTCGAGCAGATCCGACGGACGGCCGGTCTCCGCCGCAGGCTTCGTCGTCCGGGGCCCCTTCGCACGGGAAACCCCGCGCAGGCCCTTCTGGCGCATCAGCCGCTCCACGGTGCACCGCGCGACCTCGATGTCTTGGCGACCCAGTTCCTTATGGACCTTCCGGACCCCCTAGACACCGTAGTTTTCGGCGTGGATGCTCTCGATCTTCTCTCCCAGTTCCAGGTCCCTGACCGCCCTGGCAGACTCCGGGCGGGAACGCCGGGCGTAGTAAGTGCTTGGGGCGATCTGCAGCGCCTTGCAGATCGGCTCGACCCCGTGTTCGTCGCGGTGCTTGTCCACGAAGTCGCACATCACCTCGACGGGCGGTCGAGCTCCGCCGCGAAGAAAGCCGAGGCCTGCTTCAGGATCGTGTTCGCCGGCCGCAGCTCCCGGACTTCACGCTCGAGTCCGGCGATCCGGTCCGCGTCCGTTGTCGTCGTTCCCGGCCGCAGCCCTCGTCGATCTCGGCTCGGCTCACCCAGGTCCGCAGAGCTTCAGGATTCACTCCAAGCTGCTCGCCGATCCGGCCGAATGCTCCGGTCCTCGCCGCGGGATCTTTTCTTGCATCGATCGCCATCCGTGTTGCACGCTCACGCAGCTCGATCGGATATTTTCGTTGTGCTGGCATAGGAATCATCCTTCCGGGTAATCAATACCTCCATCAAACCCGGTGCGATTCATCGGCTCCGGGTTGGTGCCGGTCCCCTGCGCTGACGCAGCATTCCACGTGGAGCCGATCTCCCCCCGGGGAGTGCCGGCGTCGATATTCATGTACGTGGTCATGCCGATCACGCGGCCCGGGCCGCCGGTGGCGGGATCGACCAGCCGGGTGGTGAACGGCAGCATGGATCCCTGGTCCTGGAGGCTGAGCCGGCGGTCAATCTCCGCGGCCATGTCCTCCGGCGTGGGTACGGACGTGTACCAGAGCTTCCACAGTTCGCCATGGCGCGCCGCCTCCACCAGGCCGTCGTGGTGGGATTGGCTCAGCGGCTCCAGGACTACGTGCCGGCCGGTCAGGGTGATGGGCTCAAGAAAAGTCACGGCACCAGCCTAGGCCCACCGGGCAGCGCACCGTAGGCTGGGGACAGCATCAGCAAAAGCCAGCGAGGGAGTTGACGTGTCAGGACCCAATCCCGATCCGCAGGAAGACAAGATCACCGGCCTGGAACCCGGCGGCGGTGTCCCTCCGGGCGAGACCCCGCCCGGAGAGGGCTCCGTGGCAGGCACGCACGAACCCACGCAACGCGGGTCCGGAAAAGGCATGCAGGTGTTCTGGATCGCGGCCATCGGCGGGGGTGTCCTGCTGTTCCTGCTCTACTTCATCGGCTACATCGTGGAGCTGCTCTAGCCGCCGGGCGCGCTACCCTGCCCAGTCAAAAAAGGGGCTCTCCTGACATGAATGTGGGTGCCGCTATTTCTGGTATGGGAGGTTGATCGTGACGGGGCCGGAGGCGAGCATGATCAGGGCCAGGGCGGCTTTCGGGGTGTGGAATCCGTAGGACCTTCGGGTCATGGTTCTGATCTTGTTATTCAGCCCTTCGTGGCGTCCGTTTGAGAGGCCTGTGGTGACGGTGGCATGGATGCCCTGGGTGTGGCCCCGGATGGTCGCTGCGGCCTTCATGAAGGCGGGGAACCCGGAGCCGGCGGCCACGTCACACCATTGGCCGACCATGGCCATGACGTCGGCCGGGTCCAGATCCCCGGCGAAGATTTCCCGCAGGGCTTCCTTCAGTTCATACGCCTCCCAGAGCGCGCCTCCGGCGTCGCGCAGCTGCTCCAGGGTTGCCTGCTGTTTTTCGGTCAGATTCTGCGGACTCTTCAGCAGCACGTAGCGGTTGCCCTTGAACTTCCTCGCGAAGCGTTGGTCCGGTAACTCACGGGCCTGCTGCCAGAACGCCCGCCGCACCGTGTCCAATGCCGTGGTGCCGAGCTGGACCACATGGAACGGGTCGATGCAGATGACAGCCTCCGGTGCGTTGGCTTTCACGGATTTGATGAATGCCGGGCCCATGTCCATGCTCACGGCCTCAATCGTGGCCGTGTTCTCCGGGCCGATCACTTTTTCACAAGCCACCCCCTATGGACGATGGGTGGATCCGCGGACGGACGATTGGCCCGGCCTCCCGGGCTCAATGGTCTGTCGTCGACGGTGATCTAAAAGCAGCGGATTCCCAGTCGGTCGGCAGCAGTCCTAAGGGCGTCAGATCGTAGGCCGATGTCGGATTCCGACGCCACCCGGAGCGTGTCGCCGCCGAGCCCGCTGTCCCTGCGGCGGAGCCAGTACGCGAAGCAGTCCCCGCCAAACTTGCTGGTGTACCTGATGCCGGCCGGATGCGTCCCGTCATCCAGCACCAGCTCGCGCATCCAGCCGGCGATGCGGGTGGTGACCTCCCGGTTGGGTGCATGGATCTCGGCCAGTGTCACGTCCGTGCAGCCGGTCGCGGCGTGCAGGTCCTCACCCAGGACGCGGCGGATCGTGGCAATGGTGTCGGGATGACCGACGTCGATCCAGGATTCGGGCTCGCCCAGCTCCAGGCGGAAGAGCCGGCGGCGGTTCCGCCATTGCGCGGGAAGGCAGCCGCGCCCCATGTAGGAACCTTCCTCCCATTCCCCGGCGACCGCGGCCAGGAACTCCTCCAGCGTCAGACCGAGCGAGGACGCATCCTTTTCAAGGGGGTTCCCGGACCCCAGCTTCTGCGCGAAGACGGACAGGACTTCCTGGAAGGCCGTCTCCGGGGTCGATGCCAGATACACCGTGGATCCGGTCGTGTCGAAGCGGCCCCACGCGTGGCGGTCGGATCCGACAGACCTCGAGGGCGGGTTCAGTGCCCCGTAGTCTCCCACCGCCACGCGATAGGCGACGCTGAAGGCATCGTTCAACCACAGACCTGTCCTGCTGCAGAGCCGGCCGTCCGGGATCATGCGTCGTAAACGTCCTGCAGGAACGCGGTCACCGCGGCCGTGACTTCCTTGTGCCGGTCCTCACGGATGGCGGTGATCGGGGTGTCCTCCCCCAGCCACGGGTTTCCCCCGATAAACCAGGCCCGGGCCACATGATCCGACTCGGCGTCAGCGAGGTACCCCCACAGCCGGTGAGCCAGGCGCAGACGGTTCTCAAAGGCCGGACCAGGGGTAGGGCCGCACTGCTTGGCCCACCGGATCGGCTGCTTCGTGTCCTTCGACCCCGACAGGGCAGCAACAAGCGTCGGACCCAGATGGGTGTTCAGCCGGCGGACAAGCTCATGGATGTCCAGCCGGGCAGTCTCCATGTAGCCACTGTTGATCACGGTAGAGATACTCATACACCAAGAATACACCCCAAAGCCACCGGAAAGGGTGCTTGGGCCGAATGCTGGCAGGACTCTGCATTTAGACGCTGTCCTGCGGAATCGTCAACCGTAGCCCCCGCCACACGCACATGAGCTTGTCAACGCGTGATCAGGCCTGACGCCAGCTCCTCAAGGGGGCATGTCAGGCTTCTTCAGTGCCCATGTAGCCAGGAATGCTCTGGCAGTCTGCTTCGGTCGAGAAGAAGTAGTACTAAGTTAGTACTACTTCTTCTCGAGGTCGGCAATGGCCGGCCAAACGATCCTGTTCAGAATGTACTGAATACTTCGTTCTTTCTTGGCACACACAGCCTTGAGCCGCATGTGATCCGTCGGGGTCATCTTGGGGTGGCTCGTGAATTAGTGGAATATCCGACGTTAGCGTTCCAGCGGGCTTCGTAACGGGTTCGCTTTGCCGGTCGACCTAGAGATCCCTGAAGGCGGCGGGAACGATGACTTTCAGTGCTTCCGGCGCAATTTTGACTGCCAGTGGAGTGCTGCCGCTGATTTCGCCGTCGGTTTCGATCTCCCGGGCCGGTTCTGTGGTGACGGTGACGGTGCCGGCCAGGAGCATATCGCGGGGGCGCTGCCCGCCGAGGATGAAAGACAGCAGTGCCGCGGCGAACGCCAGGCGGCCGCTGCCACCTAGCCAGAAGACCGTCAAGGTGCGGTCATCGATGCTGGCATCGCCGGAGATTGCCGTGCCGCCGTGGGAGGGGCCGTTGGCGATGATGACCTGGTGGGTGCGGACCGTGCGGGATACGCCGTCGGCAGTGATGACAGCCTGGAACGGCCGGTGGGATATGAGGGCTTTGATGCCGCTGATGGTGTAGGCGAGCCGGCCGAACCTGCGCTTCAATGATGACGGGACCTGCGCTGCGACGGCGGCGGAGAGACCGATCCCGGCCACGTTCGCGAAATACCGGCCGTTGCCGAGCCCGAGGTCGATGTCGGCGACCCTGCCGCGGACAAGGACGTCAACCGCGCCGGGCAGATCCATCGGTATGCCCAGACCCCGGCAGAAGTTGTTGGTCGTACCGAAGGGCAGCACACCCAGGACCGTGTCCTGGTATGCCAGCCGGGCGGCGACATGGCTGATGGTGCCGTCGCCGCTGCCGACGATCAGCAGCGCAGGTGCGCCAGCGAGTGCCAGATCCAGGGCTTGTTCCAGCGTCCGGGGGTCATTGACCACGTGGACGGCGGTCAGTGTGAAACCGCGCTCCGTCAGCAGGATCTGGGCATGCCTGCCCAGCCGTGCCCCTTTCCGGGATCGGGAGTTGATTAACAGCGCGGCCCGCCGTGTCTGCTGGATCTCGTGCCCCAGCTCGTCCTTGGATTTCATGATCGCCTCACCCCGCCGGAACCCGCGTTTGGCTGCTGCGGCCGCGACGCACGAGGCCGGCCGCGGGAAGGATGGAATCGCCACGACGCCCGCCACCGGCGCGGTCAGCGCAAATGCGGCCGGCGCCGTCATGGCCAGCTTCAGACGCGAACGCCACGGCGGCGGTGCCGGATCTCTTCAAGCGCCCGGCGGAGGTCGCCGGCGACTCGTATTGTCCTTTCCCGGGGATGCGCAGGATCATGGGTGCTCCTGCGGTTCCGGCGGGTGGGGTGCTTCCAGTGAACGCTGTAGGGCGGCCAGTTCCTGCTCAATTTCGTTGTCGACTTCGAGCCGGTCGAACTCGGCGTCGATCCCGTCCTGTCCGTTTCCTCCGGACCGGCCCGGGCCTCCGGAGGCGACGAGCTCCTCCATTCCCGCGGCTCCGGCACTCAGGGCGGCTGCGTCTTGTTCGGCGCGCCGGAGCACTTCGTCGAGTTCGGCGAGGTCTCCGCCGGTTAAGGACAGGGACTGGGCAGCGGTGTTTCGTGCTTCGGCGGCAGTGCGGGCGGCGTCGAGGTCTTCTTTCCGGGTCCGGATTCCGTCGACCCGGGCCTGCAGGACTCCCAGTGAGCGGGCGATGGCGTCCTCCTGGTCCCGGAGCGCGTCGTGCTGCAGGGCCAGGTCGGTCAGCCGGCGGCGCAGGACCGCACGGTGTCCCAGCGCCTCCCGGGCGGGATCCTCGTGTCCGGCGGTGAGTGCCTGTTCGGCCTCCTGCTGCAGGCGGCGCATTAGGGCTGCTGCCTGTTGTGCCCGGATATCGACGCGGGTGCGTGCGGCGGCGACGTCGGCCAGGCCCCGCCGGACCTGCCGGAGCGTCTCCAGCTGTCGGGCATATAACGACTCAACATTTGCCTGCGGTTCCTCGGCCCGGCCTGGCTTGGCCGCGGTCATGGACCGCAGCAACATGGCCATCCTTTTGCTGATCTTCACGGTTCTCCTGGCGGTGGGACGGGTCACTGCCCGGCTGTCAGGGGCGGCGGTAGCGGCTGAGGCGGGTGTGCAGGCGTTGGTTCAAGGCGGCGGGTCCGGTCCTGCCGCGGGCCCGCAGGGCGCGTCCGGCCACCTCAAGGGCTTTCAGGGCCAGCGGCACGGCCGCGGCCAGCAACAGTTTCCGGCGCATCAGGGTCTCCTCGGGTCGTGCGGTCCGGGTCCGGGATTCCACGTGTCATCCCCGGGCGTGCCTTCGGCGGGGTTGCCGGAAGCCGAATAGCTCTGTGTCCAAGTCTTGAGCACCTGGCTCTCGATGGCCAGGCGGGCGGTTACCTTGTCCAGGTCGGCACCGCCCAGGGAGAGGCCGGCCTCGGCCAGTGTGCTGCGGATGTCACGGGCCGTGTGCTCGATCATCTCCAGCTGCCCGTCCAGGGCCGCTGCCATGGCGCGCCGGGCGCCGTCGTCGGGTTCACGCTCGGCCAGGCCGAGCTGCCCGTCGAGCACCGCGCCGGCCCGGGCCAGGGTGTCCAGGATCGCCGGAAGCTCTCCGACCGGACGCTGCTGTGCCCGGGCCAGGTCCAGGCTGCGGCCGGTGGAATCCAGCGCGGCCTTCAGGTCCAGCCGTTTCTGCGCCAGTTCACGTCCCAGACCTTCGCCGGTTTCCGCCCGCATCCTCAGCAGCCCGCCCTGGACCGCGTTGCCCAGTCCGCCCTGCAGCCGTTGCAGGGCCCCCGACCGGCGCACCCGGCGCAAGAGCAGCCATACCGTCATGGCAGCGACCAAGACCAGGACCATAGCGACGACGAGGATGGTGATCACCGTTCCCGGGCCGAGCAGGCTGAGAAAGTCGATTCCACCCTCGCCGGAATCGGCCGGTGCTAAAAAGGGATTCACGTGTCGTCCACCTTCGATGGAATGTTACGTCCGTAGCACTTCCGAGTAATTATCGTAGCATCCATGGTTTGCCGCGGTCTGTGGGCCAGGGGCTACAACCGGGCCGTGGAGGCACCGAAGCGACGCAGCAGCACGGCCAGTGCCGTGGCCGCGGCGACCGCCGCGACGGTGACCGCGAGCTGCTGCCCGGTCAGGGGCGTCAGGCGCAGGGCGGCCGCGGCCGGCGGCCAGGTGACCGCGGCCAGGCCGGAGCCGGTTGCGGCGGCGGCCCAGGCCGGGAACGCCGGGTTGGCCCGCCAGGACAGTCCGGGCCGGGCACGCAGGGTCCAGGCGATCAGCACGTGCCCGGCCAGCCACGCGAACACGGCCCCGGCCCGGGCTTGGCCGGTATCGGCGCCGGTGGCGGAGAGGATCAGGTAGGCCGGGATAACGGCCAGGGCCAGGGTCAGGCCGACAGCGGACAGGGCGGTGAGGAAATCCCTGTCCACGAACCGGGCCCCCGCGGGCCGGGGCGGGCGGCACATCGCGGCGGGGGCGACCGGTTCGGAGACAAAGGCCAGGGACGCGCCGATATCCATGAACAGTTCCAACAGCACGATGTGTGCCGGGGCGAACGGTACGGGATGCCCGGCCAGCAGCGCGGCGGTCATGGCGGCGACAAGGGCGACTTTTGCCCCGAGGTAGAAGGCCACGGCCCGGCGGAGCTGGGAGGCCACGGAACGCCCTTTTTCCACGGCCCGCACCACGGTCGGGTACGCATCATCGGTCAGGACCAGCCCGGCGGCCTGCCGGGCCAGGTCCGTCCCGCGCAGGCCCATCGCGATCCCGACGTCGGCGGCGGCCAGTGCGGGGGCGTCGTTCACCCCGTCGCCGGTGACCGCGACCCGGTGACCCCGGGACTGCAGCAGGCGTACCAGGCGCAGTTTGTCCGAGGGTGTGGCCCGGCCAACGACCGTCCCGTCCACGAGCCGGCCGGCCAGCTCATCATCGTCCATGGACGCCAGGGCCGCGCCTCCGCGCAGGGTCGGCCCGGCTGCAAGCCCGGCCGCGGAAGCCACCGCGCGTCCGGTATCCGGATGATCGCCGGTGACCACCAGGGTCGCGACCCCCGCGCCGTGCAGTTCGGCCACCGCCTCACGGACGCCCTCGCGCAGGGGATCATCAAAGACCACCAGGCCCGCCACGCTCAGGTCCCGTTCCAGCTCCGCCGCAACGGGACCCCCGTCGGGTCCGGCATCCGCGAGCATCAGGGTCTCGCGATCACTGAGTGGGCGGGAAGCGAACGCGATGACGCGCCGGCCCTGGGCCGCCAGGGACGCGGCCTGCGCGGACCAGTCCCCGGCCTGGCCCGCGCGGGCCGCGGCCAGCACGGCTTCGGGTGCCCCGCCGACGGCCAGCCATGCCCCGGACCCGTCCTGCCAGGCCCGGGCGACGCGCTGACGGTCCGGGTCGAACGGCCAGACGCCCAGCACCGGCCCCGTCATCAGGGTCTGCAGGTCCCGGAGCGGCAGTTCTTTCGCGGCGGCGGCGGCGATGGCCTGCTCCATCGGTTCCTTGCTGCCGGCACTGGGGCCGCCCTGGGCCGCCAGGGCCACGGACAGGACCCGCTCCCGCGTGCCGCGGACCTCGTGAAGGACCAACCGGTTCTGCGTCAGCGTCCCTGTCTTGTCCGTCAGCAGGTGAGTGATCGAGCCCAGGGCTTCTCCTGCCGCGAGCCGGCGCAGCAGCGCTCCGCGCCGGGCCAGCTGCAGACCGCCGACGGCCAGCAGCACCGTCACCAGGATCGGCAGCTCCTCCGGAACCGTGGCAAAGACCATCGTCAGGGCCGTCAGCAGCATGTCCTGCGGCCGCTGCCCGGCGACGAAGATCCCGAGCAGGGGAACGGCCACCGAAACCAGAACGGCCAGGATCAGGACCAGCCGCGCCAGTTCCTTCATGGCCTGCTGCAACGGGGTGCGCTGTTCCGCCTGTGTGGTGGCTGCCGTCCCGATCCGGCCCAGCTCGGTGCCGGGTCCGGTGGACACGGCCACCGCCGTGCCCTGGCCGTCCATGACATGGGTGCCGGCGAAGACAAGGCTCGAACGGGACGCCAGATCCGCGCCCTCCGCTACCGCGGTGGTGCTCTTGCCGGCAGAGACGGCTTCACCGGTGAGCATCGATTCATCGACGCGCAGCCCGTGCGCATCCAGGATGCGCGCGTCCGCGGCAATGATGTCTCCGGCCTCGAGCACCAGAACATCGCCCGGGACCACCGCGGCTGCGTCCACTGAAACACGGGTGCCATCGCGCAGGACCCGGGCATGAGGTGCGCTCAGATCCTCCAGGGCTGTGATGGCCCGGGATGCGCGGACCTCCGAGGTGGTTTCGACCGCGGCGCTGAGCACGATGACGCCCAGGATGGCGAGGGCGTCCATCAGTTCCCCGAAGACGAAGGAGAGAACGGCTACCACGATCAGCAGCAGCTGCAGCGGCTCTGTGAAGGATTCAAGGAATTCCTCGAGCCAGGACTCCTGCTTTCGGGGATGCTGCCGGTTCGGTCCGTTCCGGTCCAGGAGCTCCCCGGCGCGCCGGGAGCTCAGGCCCTCACGGCCCGAGCCCAGTGTCGTCAGTGCCTCGTCGGCTGCCATCGCGTGCCAGGCAGGGCCGGCACCGGCCGGCGGGTGCGTTGCCTCGTTGGTTCGTGCCATGGTTTCCTGATCACACTTTCGCAGTCCGCCGGAATGTCGCCTCCGCCCCGGACGGGACGGAACGGCCAAGTTTACGAATGTAACCTTGGCCGTTTGGTTTTTCACCCGGTCGCCGACATGCCGGCGACCGGAGTTTCCACGTGGAAATGGGCTTTCAATGTTACGAATGTAACATTGTGGCGTGAGGAAGATAAAAGAACGGACCTGGCTGCTGGTGACGGTTTCAACGGCCGGGGCACCCGCCGCCCTGCGGGTCACCGTGTGGCGCAAGCTCAAGGAACTCGGGGCGCTGTATCTGCAGCAGTCGGCCTGCCTGCTGCCTCAGCTGCCGGCGACCAGCAGGGCTATCAGCCAGCTCTCGACCCGGATCATGCGTGACGGCGGGACGGTGCGTGTGCTGACGATGGCCTTCAGCGATCCTGCCCAGGAGCAGGACATCATCAGGGAGCTGCAGACCGCCCGGAAAGATGAATACGCCGAAGTCCTTGAACGCTTCCCCTCCTTCTTCGCCGAGCTGGGCATGGAAACCGCCCGCGGACGGACAACATTTGAAGAAGTCGAGGAATCCGAGGCCGACCTGGCCCGATTCCGAAGCTGGATCAGCAAGATCCGGGCCCGTGACTATTTCCAGGCCCCCCTGGGAGACCAGGCGCGGACCGAACTCATCCGGGCCGAAGAGGCCATGACCCTGTTCGCCGAAGCGGCCATGCTCACCGACCACGTCATCACCGATGAAGCCGACGATGCCCCCGGAACGGTCCCGCGCCTGCGTTCCGTTTAACACCACGCAGTATGACTTTAGACATTCCGTGCAGGCGACTTCGGAAAATGACAGCCGTTTGAGAGCGTCGGGTAACGATCGTTGGCGAGACACTGTTCGCCTGCTTTGCGGATCCGCGGAATCACGGACAGGGTTTTGTAACGCTTTCCGTGTACTCACCTACATAACGTGCTGTCCCGTTGGTGATACGTTTTGGGCATGCGAATCGGATACGGCAGGGTCTCGACCCAGGAACAGCATCCTGAGGCCCAACATGATGCGCTGGCCGCTGGCGGCTGTGAGCAGATCTTCATCGACACCGCCCCGGGAAAACTGGCCCGCAGGCCGGAGCTCGACAAAGCCCTGCTCTCCGCGAACCGGGCCGGTGATCAGCTTGTCGTCACCAAACTCGACCGGCTCGGCCGGTCGTTGGAAAACCTCATCGAACTCTCCAACACCCTGCAGGGGCGCGGCGTTGATCTGGTGGTTCTTGACCAGGGCATCGACACGTCCACTTCCATTGGGCGGATGTTCTTCCAGATTCTGGGCTCGATCGCTGAATTCGAGCACTCCCTGATGTCCGAACGAACCCGGGACGGACTGGCCGCGGCCCGAGCGCGGGGTCGAACCGGCGGACAGAAACCAAAACTCGGTCCCCGGCAGGTCAGGCTGGCCCGGGAAATGTATGACGAGAAGGGTCCCGACGGGAAACGTGCCCACACCGTCGAACACATCGCCCGGGAATTCGGTGTCACCCGGCCCACGATCTACCGGCACCTCTCAAAATCATGAACGCTTTGGTTCCTGTCGCAGCCCGATCGGCGGCGCGGCGGTTTAGCAGATAGGGATCTCTGAAGTGGCTCTACGTTCTTTGCTCACCGCCGCCGAGCGTGGCCAGATCCTGAGAATACCCACCGACTCAGAGGAGCTGGGGGTTTGAGGACCATTGCTCGGGAAAGTCACGCTAAGCCGATCTCCAGTCGTAACGATGGTTGCCTCGGCTCGTTGTGCCTGAAGGGCTAAACACAAATACTTGACTGCGGCCGAGGATGCCCCGTACGGACGACTCGAGGCGTAGGCCACCGTCCAGTCGTTGTTGGAGCGGCTTTTCCCAAACGACGCCGATCCGGACCTCGTCGCGAAACGGCGCGGTGATCGCAACCGACGCCGGTTCAGTCTCCAACCAGTGACTGTCCGATGCCTCGGACCACACCGTCCAGTGCGTCGCCGACCTGCTTCAGGCCCCGCGCTCCACGATCATCTCAACAAAACAAACATCGGACGACACCCCACCCCAGCGATGTGGCCCGGCGTAACAGTGATGCCGATCAGAACCTCGGCTACCAGGCCCCACCGGCTTAGCGTGACTTTCCCGAGCATTGGTCCTCAAACCCCAGGTCCGTCTAGGCTTGAACTCGGCCCTTCGGACTTTCACACTGCGCCGGAACCCGCTCTCGGCGCAGTGGCTGCTGGAAAGCATCACCGACTAGGTCGCGGTGACATTGAACCCCAAACCAATCAGCGATCAGACGTGGGCAGGGATCCGGGCGGAATTCACCCTGACGGCCCTGCAGCAGGTGCTGCGACAGCTCGTCCGTGTCTTCATCGACGACAACACCTTCTGCCCGGGATTCCAATTCCTCCCCGGCGGGCAACTCCACCCAACCGTCGTTGAACTCTTTCAGCGGGCGATGGAGCTGCAGATCCCGCACAACTACTTCACCGCTTGGATGGTCTCCCCCTCCAGGGACCTTGCGGGCGCCCGCCCCGTTGACAACCTGAAAGGCGACCCCGCTCCCCTGCTACGCGCCCTGGAAGCCCACCGCTGGAGTTAAGCCGGGCCCTTGACGGCACCGCCGGGTGCGTAGCGTTGGCGCATGGGCGGAGCCCGGGTCATCAGGATCGAGGGCCCCTCGGATGCAGCCGTCATCGTCGCCTCCGCGCAGGACTGGGAGCCCGCCGGCGGCCTGCGCTGGCCTTGGCACACCGCGGTCCTTCCTGACATCTCCCGGCACGTCTCCGCCTTGTGCGTCGTCTTGCGTGCATGCATTCATGCATGCACGCTTTCCTGCTTCTATTCTTTGTTTCATTCGTTCTTTCCGTCATGCTGGCCAACATTGTGGCTTTCTTTCAAGCATGCTTGCTTGCTTGCTGGGGGAGGTGACGACCCTCCCGCGGCCATCACCTGTCGGGTCGTGTCCAGGGAGACCCGTCTCGGCACAATTGGCCTACTACCGGGGTTGTATGCCCACACCATGAATGGCGGGATTTTGGTCAACTTTCATGCATGCTGTCTTTCATGCATGCCCGCAAGACAGCCTGCTTTCATGCCAGCTTGATCACAACGGACGAGTAGTCGGCGTGTCTCCTTGAAACACACATATGCATCCGGAAAGCTTGCAAGCATGCAAACAATCATGGTTTACAGCGAGTCTGGCGGTGCCACGAAGACGACAACTGCTGTGTCCCTGGCAGCTGTCACCGCCGCTTCAGGACGCAAAGTTGTACTCGTCGACCTCGATCCGCGCGCCGCGGCGAGCAAGTGGATCGGTGTCGAGCCTAAAGAGGAGGGACTCCATATCGGCGCGATCCTTGGCGACTCGGATCCGGAAGGCTGGGCCCAGGACCTCGCCGTGGAGTCGAGCTGGTTCCCGAACCTGCGTGTCGTTCCCTCCGCCCGCAGTGTCTCCAACCGTGAAGCAGACCGCGCCGACCATGCCGAACTGCGCCTGCGCACCTCGCTCATCGGGATTGACGCCGACGTCGTCATCATCGACTGCCCTAACCGTCAGGGCGGCCCGCTGACCCTCTCCGCGCTGAACGCCGCCGACACGATCGTGTACGCCGCTGGTGCCACCGTCGATGGGGTGGACGGCGTGGCCGGGGCCCGCAAAAGCGTCGAGCAGTTCCGGATGTCCCGTAAGCGCATCGGGGCCCCGGACAACTTGCACGAGGCAGGCATCGTCGTCGGTGCAGTCGCATCGACCGTCATGTCCCGCATCGCGGTAGCCAGCATCGAAGAACTCCGCGAGACCGGAATGCTGCTCACCCCGCTGGTCCCACACCGGACCATCGTCCAGGAGATGCGCATGACGCAAGAATGGTATGGGGAATACCGCAAGGGCCAACCGGTCGTAGAGGCCTACAACGAGCTGATGAAGGAGATCATCCGATGAGCGAAGACCTGAAGGACCGACCGGCCGTCCTGCGCCGTACGCCGCGGCCGGCCCCTGATGAGAAGGTCGACCCGGTCGACTATTCGCCCTCACCCGTGCCGTCGCCACCAGTGAAGACTGAAGAACCAGCCCCGGACGGCGGGGGAGTGGAGTCGGTGAACCCGGATGCCGCACCCGCTTCCGTCCCCATACCCATCCAAGCCTCTATGGCCGGTCCCCTTGTCCAGACCGCCGCCCAGACACAGAGGTCGGTGCGCCAGGCATCCAGACCGGCCGCGAACCGGAAGACCACACGCCGCGAGGTGACATTTCCACTGAGCACACGCCTGTCCCAGGAAGTTATTGACGTGCTGTACACGGCCGCGGAAGAGGAGGGCATCTCGGTCCGAGAAGCGATCGAGCAAGCTATCAAGTCCCGATGGGGCCAGAACTAGGGGAGTGCCCGGGATCTGCCTTGCGCGCCTACTTTCATGCATGCATGCATGTGTGCAGCCTTCGGCGCTGAACACCTACCCGACATTGGTGAACGCCATGTCCGCGAGGGCCCACTCATCCGGTGGGCCCTCAAATGCCTCCCACGGATATTCCTCACCGGGGGAGAGGAGCTCCGCGACGGTGTTGACGTTCTTGGACAGCCACTCCTTCCACAGGATCCGTTCGATCCGGTAGCGCTGTAGCTGTGCCGCGACGGCTTCCAGCACACCGAAGTGCTCGGCGAGATCCTTCAACGACGTCCTAGACACCACCGCCCAGGCACGTGTGGTATCCCGGGCGATCATGTTCCACGCGGCCATTACCTCGAGCGCTTCACTAACAGCTGTCCGGGAGAGCCTGGTCAACTTCACGATCTCCGCCGTCGACAGGCCGGGGGAGTGCTCCAGCGCCTCGTAGACGAAGGCCGCCGGCAAGCCAAGTTCCCGGAACACCGGCCGCAGGGCGTGGATTTTACCCTTCCGCCAGGTTAGGTCTTCGGCCGCCGCCTTCACCTCTTCCGGCATGGTCAACATGTATAGGTCCCCTTTGGTGCCGCGGCCCTGTTCGACCAGGGTCACCAGCGGATCACTTTCGCTGCGCAAAGCCCTCAAGTGGGATCCGACAGTCGTATGGTCGAGCCCGGTGGCAACCGCAATAGACCGGGCACCGAATTCGACAAACCTGGATGCTGTCATGTGTGCGGCCTCCCCCAGTGACCGCAGCACCATTCTTCGCGCCAGCCCGGTCCTTGAATCGGTGTAGGCCTGCTCTTTCAGCCGGAGGGCATTTCGCCAGGTCCGGATGAACCGATGCTCCGTATCGGGATTCGTAGAAATCAAATTCGCTTGTATCCCGGGGGGCTGTGTAGGGGGCTGGCTTGTGGGGGATATACGGGCATTGTTCTTTCCGTCCCTGGATCCTGGGTCTTTGCTCAGGTAGCTGACCGCATTCAGCCAGTCCCGGCGCATGGCCGGGACCCGGTGCCGGGAGGCATAGCGGGCATAGAAGGAGGCCAGCCCTGGCCAGGTCCCCTGCATCATCCGGCGTTCCACATCGGTCAGTTCCATTCCGGCGGCCGCGGCCCCGGTGATGATCGCCTGGCGGGCCTCCGAGTCGGAGGCGTACCGGTTCGAGTCGTAGAGCCCCGTCTGTGCCATCAGCTGCATGAGCCGGGACATCCGACCGGCCGGGTGCTGGAGTTTGTGTGCCTCGTCGGCCGTCGGAGTGAACGTCTGCTCCAGGCGCAGTGCCCGGACGGCGCCGATCGCCCCCGCCAGGTCAACGTTCATGGCAGTCCACACGGAGGCTGAGTTCGGCCGGCGGGCGATGTCGTAGGCCATGTTCAGGCTCATCGCGAGTTCCTGGTGGCCGCCTCGCTTGTGCGGCGAACCGGGCGTGCGCATGCAGCCGTGGATGAGGTTCTGGTGCGGGGTCTTGTCCAGGGTCCGGTACCGGGCGCCCAGGGCCTCGACAAGATCACGCGCTTCAGAAAAGGTGACCCGCTGCTCCAGCGGGATGTAAACGTGGCGGCCACCGTTGGGGGAGTAGTCCTCAATCCAACGGGCACCGCAGCTGTGCAGCCAGGCCTGGACGGCGCGGACGTCGGCCTGCACCCAGTCGACGCCGGCGACGGAGGAGTCGAAGTCGAGGAAGATCGCGGCGCAGGTGCCGTCTTTTCCGAAGATCCGGACCGCGGCAGGGAACGTGGGGAGCGCCTCAGTCAGTGCCCGTTCGTGCTTCTGCGGGTACGTCTTGCCGGCGTCCCGAGAGAGGCGAACCCGGGGCTGACCTGCGAGAAGAGGCGCCAAAGCAGACCACGCCTGGGCGGGGTTGTACGTGGAGGATGGCCCGAGCGACACGCCAGCGCTATTTATGGCTGGCAGCACGCGGGCGTGCTGTTGTACGATGATGCTGTTCCTGTCGAGGGAATGACTGAGGGCCGATCTTGCAGGATCGGTTTTGCAACACAACTGAAGGCCTGTGAAGGTCTTCCTTCCGATTTACGATCTGTTCGCCGGCAAGCTTCCCGGATCGTTTATCTTCAGCTTCGAAGGCCCGCCTAGTGCGGGCCTTCTTCTGTTTATGAGGCTATGCGGATGGGCAGTTCCTCCTGGAGCGCGAAATGACCCAGCAATGCCAGGTCTTCGCGCAGCGACCGGTCGACGGCAGAGGAAACGTAGTCAGTGACAGTCATGCCTTTAGCGGCAGCGATCATTTGAACGTCCTCCGCGGTCTTGGCCTGCGTGCGGAAGCCAATGTATTTGCGGAGGCCCTTGCTGGGCCGTCCGCCTCCACGATTGATTACTGCGCTCATGGTCATGTCCTTTGAATCTTGCACAACCTGCGGTTGTGGCTGCTTCATCGCTGGTGCTACTTACAGTCGACCACTGTGAGGTTTCTGTTTACAGCCATCGACTGAGTCGAAAATAGCACTGTCCCCAGGGGCATCCGGGGATTTGTTTACAGAAAACGGCCCCGCGTGTCGCGCTGCACTGATCTCACGCCCTGTCGACCGCGGTCAAACCCTGCCTCCCCGGCGGTGCGGCAGCCTGCCGTCGGAACTGCTGCATTCGGGCGTGCGTCGTGGGCAGTGCGCGTAACACGGCGTCGACCACAGATGGCCCTCCTTCCCCTAGCGATGACAAGCACTTCTAAGACGCTCTTGATATGGTTGGGCCCGTTCTGCCCGGGATATGCTAAACCCTGAACCAGACTAAAACATGTTTGAAACATGTTTCAACCTAGCCTATCCCCATTGAAGCTATTGAAGGGTCATGTTGTTGTGACGCAAGCTCTGCGTTCCCTGTCTGTAACTACGTCTGAACAGGCTTTCCGCGATGCATCCGGTGCATTCGCAGCATTGGAACTGCCAGGCGGCCTGACGCTGAGTCTGCTTCTGAGCGTCATCGAAGACATCCGCGGCAAGCGGATCCGGATTCGTGCCACCGAGAAGCTGGTCGGCACATCCATCTGTGGTCTGTGGCTGCCGGGGGCGAAGATCGAGTGGGTGTTTCATCCCCCGACGCCCTGGGATCTGCAGCGTCAGCAGTTCATTCTTCACGAACTTGCTCACATGGTCCTGGGCCACGACACTACTCCCGGTGCGGGCACCGTCTTGAAGAGCGGCTTTCGTGGCCTGTCTCCCGAGATTGTGCGCAGGGCCCTCATGCGGACCGAGTTCCGGACGTTGGAAGAGGCCACGGCCGAGTACCTCGCCGATCTCATGGCTGAGGCGCTGAGGGCAGGGCCAGGTGAACCGGGCGCTTTCGAGGAGGTCTTCGGCTGATGGAGATCATCGCAGCGGGGCTGATGGTCAGCCTGACGCTCATCGTCATCGCGTCACGCGGCCAGGGAAAAGACGCCAGCATCCTATGGGCCTCGGTGCTGATTTCCGTGTCCATGGTCCTCAATATCAACCCTGTTTACCTACTCGCAGACGTGTGGGTAGGCGGGAGGAACTACGCGGACCTTGGAGCGAACCTTCTCCTGCTGACCGGTGTCTATTTTCTCGCCCGGGCCATTCACCGGGCTGCACAGCCGGCATCCTACGGCAGGAAATCGTCGTACGACGTATCGGCCAAAGCAGGACTTGCGGGCGCTGCGACATCGGCGACCATCCTGTTCATTCTGATCGATGCTCCGGTTACGTCGACGTCGTTCATGCGCGACTACGGCGGCCAGTTGACGGCCGGGCTGTATTCGGCCGTCCAGTATCTCTACATCGGCGCGGTTATGGCCGCCGCAGGCTGGACCTGCACGCGCTTTCGGAAGGCCTGGACCACCGGAATCTACACCACATCGTTCGCGCTCGTCGGTCTGGGTTGCCTGTCCGCCGTTCTGCTCGTCATTGATGTGCTCGTACTCGATGCCCTTCACGTGCTCGGTGATGTGGAGGCAATGTCCGCCTTGTCCGGAATCTATGCCGTGTTGAATTCGGCGACCTTTCTGTTTCTTTGCAATGGCATGGCCCTGCCTCCCGCCGGACGCAAAATCGCTGCCGTCTACGAAACGGCTCGAACCAGCTCTATACTTGCGGGCCTGAAACCTGTCTGGGGGCAGGCAGTAGCCGGAAACGCGGGACTGACCCTGGACCTTGGTGTCGTTCCGGAACGCCCGGACCGCCGGCGCCGCGAGCTGCACCGCATGATCGTGGAAATCCAGGACTCCCTGGCCCGGGATCCCGAAGCAAGCGACAGAGTCGGCAATGAGGGTCTTGAAATACTGGCTAACGCCTCCGACCATCTCGAGCGGCTGTCGTGGCGTCCCCGCTGAGGGCTGTCGCCTGGTTCGGGTTGCTTGGTGCCGTGGGCGCCCTTGCCAGTGCGGTCTGGGCTGCCCGCCAGGCGACTTCAGCCACATACAGGCGCCGCTATGACATCGTCCCCCTGGCAATTTCCAATGACGAGATCGAGTTCTCAGCCGCGAGGAACACCTTGGCGCCGGGGGAGTTCGGCCTGCAGCTCTCCGAAGGCGGTCCTCCGGCAGTCATCGGTCCAGTTGTTTCCCTGCGTGACGGTAAGGTGACACGGCGTCTCCTGCATCGGCCCGCTGGCCTGTCCCTGGACTCCAAGGGCAGATGGAGTGGCATTGTCTCCGTTGATCCATCATCCGCTACAGCCGATGTGGTTGAAATATTTGTCGAGACACCCCTCGGCCCAGCTCCTGCCTGGATGATCGACCGGGGAACTGACCGCTGGGCCATTCATGTCCATGGTCAAGGCAGTGACCGGACACAAACGCTGCGTGGGGTTGAGAGCGCAACGCGTATGGGACTCAGCTCATTGGTCGTCTCATATCGGAATGACGGCGAAGGCCCTCGCTCTAGGGACGCAAGATCGCATTTGGGCGAATCGGAATGGCGCGATCTCGAAGCCGCGCTTCGTTTTGTTGCGAAGCGCGGTGGAGCTGAATGCGTGGTGTTTGGCTGGTCTCTCGGGGCAACGATGGCGCTAAACACCGTGCAGCGGTCGTCCTTGGCAGTAATGATCAAAGGCCTCGTCATGGTCTCGCCTGTCCTGGTCTGGGAAGACGTACTGCGTGCCAACGCCCGCCATCAAAGGTGCCCGCAATTTCTTGGCTCACTCGTAGCCCGGCTCCTAGCCTTCAACGGATTCAGCAGGATGTCCGGCATGGAGGCCCCGTTGGAAGTGTGCAGTTCTGACCGGGCCAGATTCAACGGGGCCCTAAGTATCCCGGTCCTAATCCTCCACAATAAGAATGACTGGTCGGTTCCTTTTGAAACCTCGACTCGGTTCACGAAGGCACACGAAGACCTGACAGAGCTCGTGGAGTTCGACTGTTCCGGCCACACGCAAGAATGGAATTCCGACCCGGTAGGCTGGAATCTGGCAGTTCGCCGCTGGTATGAAAATTTGTTCCCTCCGCGTCCGGTTGGAGAACAAGCTGCGGCCGAAAGCCAATGAAATTGAATGGGGTTGAATTTATGGTTGGCCGTGGCACTCCCCGCGATCGGCTTGAACGGGCTGAAACCCTTGCTCGCAAGGTGAACCTCCTCCTGGACGTCGTGGTAGCCGAAGGCGGAGAACCCTATGAGTTCGCCAATATCCAGGCAGGCGTGCGCGAACACGGCTACGAGCTCTCTCGAACGCGCTGGTGGCGAATTCGCTCGGGCGAGTCGCCGGAAGCCGTCCCCAACGAGACTCTAGTCGCCTTGGCCAAATTCTTCGAAGTGGATCCGGCCTACCTGACCGATGAATCCGGCGAGCTCCCGGAACGGATTGAGCGGGAGCTGCAGATCCTGAAGAAGATGCGCCGCAACAAGCTAAAGAACATCGCCGCTCGAACTCTCGGCGACATCGACATCAAGACCCTAGAGGCGATCAACGCTCTCCTGGACGATGTGGACTCCTACGAAAGCAACAACCCCGAACGCGACTGAATCATGCGTGAAACATGTTTCGACACTGCTATCGTGAGTATGTGTTCATCACGCTCAGCAGCATTACCCACCACAGGGCACCGGCGTGCCGTCGATGTGTCTCGGGGCACGCAGGGTCAGTTTCCTTCGACATAGCTGATGTACTCGTGCGCCAACTCACGGACCCGCGCGGGTGCGCACGTCAAGTTTTTGAGACGTTTCGTAGTTGATGTCGGTTACGCGGCCGCGGGTTCGTGGTCGCGGGCTTGGTGGTCTGCGAGGGCTGTTGCCGGGGGGATGCCGCCGGCCCTGCGGTTGGGCCTGCGGCGGTTGTACCAGGCTTCGATGTATTCCATGACGGCGGTCCTGGCGGCAAGCCGACTGGCGAAGGT
>NZ_JAXCID010000036.1:0-43186 GCF_035985125.1 Arthrobacter sp. CG_A4
CGCCCCGCCGGAACCCGCCGGCGGGGCATTTCTATGCCCGGCCCGTCATCACCGGACGTGACGCCGCCACAGTCAAATAACGCGACGGGTAACAAGGGGCCGGTGAAGTACTCACTGTCCTCTATCGCCGCGGGGCCGCCGACGCCGTCGTCCCCGCTTTCGAGCACCACCGTCGGAACGGTGATCCGCGGCTCCTGCGCGATCAGGTCCTCGAGCTCCTGGTGCCGGGGGTCGCCGTCGGCCAGTCCGTAGCGGTGGCGGTAGGAGTGGACGACGACGTCGACGAAGTCGGGGTTGTGCAGGCTCGGGGCGCTGGCGGGAAACGCCTGGCGTGCCCCGCCCCACGTGGGCGACCAGGTGCGCCACAGCAGCCCGCACAGTTCGTCACGGTTTCGCTCCAGGCCGCGGCGGCCCCGCTCCGAGTGGAAGTAGTACTGATACCAGTAGCTCCGTTCCCATTCCGGGCTGACGGGCTCGCCGGAACGCGCGAGGTTGTGCATGTTATAACCGCCGACGGTGACCAGGCCGGCGACGCGTCCGGGGTCCAGTGCCGCCACGATGCACGCCGCCCGGCCGCCCCAGTCGTAGCCCGCGACGGTTGCTTTCGCGATGTTGAGGGCATCCATGAAGTCGATGAGATCCTGCCCGAGGGCGGCTTGTTGTCCTGAGCGGATGGTTGAGTCATGGAGGAATCGCGTCGGACCGAAGCCGCGAAGGTAGGGCGCGAGCACAAAGGCGCCCCGGCCCGCGAGGATCGGAGCGACGTCGTCGAAGGCCCTGACGTCGTACGGGAACCCGTGCAGGAGGATGACCGGGGTTCCGCCCGGATCGCCTGCGGACTCGTATCCGATGTCCAGGACGGGGGTCTCGATGCGGCCGAAGGATGAAAAGCTCATGCTGCCATTCTGGCCCCGCGCCGAGTGTTGCGGCGAACGTTGGGCTCAGGACCGCGCCCGGTTCTGGCTGGGGGTGGCCACCCAGACGGTCCGGGTGGCGCGGGGTTCCAGCTCGACGTCGTCGGAGAACCGCTCCAGCAGGTCGGCCACGGCGTCGCGGTCGTCCGCGGTCAGGGCCGCCAGGTGCAAGAAGCGCCCGAACCACTCCTGGGCGTACTCCCGTGCGGCCGGGGTCACGGGGGCGGTGGTCGTCACCTCGGACTGGGTGACGCTGAACCCGGCGGCCTCGATGACCGGCGTCCAGTTCGGGTGGTGGTTCCACCCCTCGGCTGCCGCAGCGGCGTGACAGCGCTGCTCCAGCAGTGCTCCGCGCGGATGGCTGAGGAAGCGGGGCAGAGCGGCGAGTTCGACGACCACCAGGACCCCACCCGGCGCCAGCGCCCGGCGGACCCCCGGCAGGAGACGGGCAGGGTGGGCGACGTGGTGCAGCGAAGAGGATGCCCACACCAGGTCAACCGGCGCCTCGGCCAGCGCAGGGAAGCCGTCGTCGAGGTCGGCCTCGACCACGGCGAAGCCCTGCTCGCGCAGCAGCTCGAGCATCTGCGGGTCGTTGTCGACGCACGTGACCGAGGCGTCGGGGTACCGCCCGCGCAGCAACCGGCTCCCTGCGCCGGTGCCGGCGCCGAGGTCAACGACGCTGCGTGCGGCATGCACCCCGGTCAGGTCCAGGACGGCTGCAAGGTGGTGGCCGAACACCTCGGCATCGAGGTCAAGGACGCGGTGCTGGTCATGACTGCCGGATCGCTGGTGGGTCTGGTGGCCGTTGTCCCGCGTCAGGTGCCGCTGATGATCCATGCCAATCACCTTTCTACTGTGGCCGCAGGGGCCATGTCGGTGGCTTTCTGCCCATCGAGGCCATGGCGTCGGTGACCCAGCACGATCTTGGCGACGGCCGCTTCCGAGGCCGCCGAAAAGGGGCCGAAGTGCCCCGCAACGGCCCACCGGGTTTCCTCTTCAATGAGGTCGGCGTTGATGCCTGCGCCAGTCATGACACCCTCGGCCGCCGCGGTGACCACCTGAGCCATCAAATTGGAGACATTGCCCCCCGCATACACGCCGGGGACGGCCGTCGCACCCATAGCGCCGGCCTCGATATACCGTCCGGCCCCGGACGGGTGCACCTGAGAGGTCAGTCCGAGTGATTCCAGCAGCCCGGATCTGGCCTCCATCCGTGTTCCGACAGCCAGAGCCTGGATGTCGAACGAGGAGCCCTGGCGGAGCGTGAGCCCCGTGAAGACGCCGTCGACAGCGTCGACGGAAGCCACCGCGCCGTCAACGACCGTTATGGACCGGGCAGCGAGCTTGTCCCACTCCTCGTCGGTGGGTTCTACGGTGTCGTTGAGGAAAAGGGTGATGTCCGGGGACCACTGCCGGAACAGCAGTGCCTGATGGACGGACAGCGGGCCGGTGCCCAGCACGCCAATCCGTTGCCCGCGGATTTCCCAGCCATGACAGTAGGGGCAGTGCACAACACCCTTTCCCCATTGCTCCCGCAGCCCGACGATGGGGGGCAGCTCGTCTGTCAATCCGGTGGTGACGAGGAGTCGTCTGCCGGAGAACCGGCGGGCATCTCCGAGGCTCACCTCGAATCCATCGGGGGTTCGACGTGCCGAGACGGCGTCGCCGTCTATGACCGTTCCTCCGTAGGAGCGCACTTCGCTGCGTCCGACGGACAGGAGTTCCAAGGGGTTCATACCGTCCCTGGAAAGGTACCCGTGCACACCCGCCGCGGGTCCGTTGCGTGGAGTTCCGGAATCGATGACCAGCACCGAGCGCAGCGCCCGGCCCAGAGTGATGGCCGCGCTGAGTCCCGCCGCACCGCCGCCAACAATAACAACGTCATACCGCGTGGTGTCCATACTGATCTGTCCTTCGTCGCGTCCTGAGGGTTCGCCGCCGGCGTCCCCGGGCGGTGATACCAGCTTCCATCGCACGAACAAGAATCGACAAACATGATTGCCGTTATGGCAAAGTAGGGGTATGGCAACTGAACTTGACGATGTTCTCGGGGCGGTCGGCCCCCGGCTTCGGGCACTCCGTACGGAACGGAGCCGCACCCTCGGAGATGTCTCTGCCGCATCCGGAGTGTCGGTGAGCACCCTGTCCCGCCTGGAGTCCGGCAAACGCAGACCCAACCTGGAAATCCTGCTGCCCCTCGCGAGGTTGTACGGTGTTCCCCTCGATGATCTGGTCGGCGCCCCGCCCACCGGGGATCCGAGAATTCACCTCCAGCCCATCACCCATGCCGGCATGACGGCTGTTCCTCTTACGCGCCGCGCGGGCGGACTGCAGGCCTTCAAGATGGTGCTCGCCGGTGATGCGCGCGGGGCAGAGCCCGACCCGCGCGTTCACGAAGGCTACGAATGGCTGTACATCCTCAACGGACGACTGCGTCTGGTGCTGGGCGACAAGGACTTTGAACTTCGCCCTGGCGAAGCCGCGGAATTCGACACCCACACACCCCACTGGTTCGCCAGCGCTGACGGCAGACCCGTTGAGTTCATCAGCCTGTTCGGGCAGCAGGGCGAGCGGATGCACGTCCGCGCACGGCCCAAACCTGCATAGTCGAAGAGGTCCGATGGGTTCTGTCCCTGACCTTTCAGAAGAAATTTCGGCGCCGTGAAGCCTAGCGGCTGCTCACCTGACCGAACAGCTTCGCGAGGGGTGCGAGCAGGATCGGGCGTGCCGCGTACCACCCTGCGATAGTGATGGCGATGGCTGCCGCGAAGAGCCAGAACCCGGTCCAGTTCACCACGTCGGTGCCGCCGAACATGTGGTTCAGGTTGCGCAGCGCGCCGGTCGAGAGCACCAGGAACACGTGGACGAGGATAAACAGCACGAAGAACAGCATCGTGGGGAAGTGAACCGCGCGGGCAGCCTCCACCGGGTAGATCCTGTCCAGCGTCTTAGCGTTGGTCGGCCAGAACTCGCTCATGCGTACACCCGTGATCGCCGCGAGCGGGGCCGCGATGAACACCACGAGGAAGTACATGAGCTGCTGCAGGCTGTTGTAGTTCACCCAGCCGTTCTCCACGGGCCAGTCGAGTGTCATGTACTGCAGAAGTGCGGAGAGCGCATTCGGGAACACCTCCCAGCTGGTCGGTACGATCCGCATCCAGTGGCCGGAAGCGAACAGCAGCACCACAAAGACGAGCCCGTTGACCAGCCATAGAATGTCGAGCGACTGGTGCAGCCACAGGGTGATGCTGATCTTCTTGCCACCGCGCTTCGGCGTCCAGAACGCCGGCGGCTTCTGCTGGGTGCGCACCTGATAGCCGGAGCGGATGATGAGCACTATCAGGAAGAAGTTTAGGAAGTGTGTCCATTGCGCCCACCAAGGGAAGCCCGGCTCGGCGGTCTGGGGCAAGTGATACTCGCCGGGGTACCTCTCGAGGAACGCCGGCACACCCGGCAGCGTGGTCACGCCGCGCGCGGCGAGCACAAGAATCGCTGCGGCGGCCACGGCGCCGACGGCGAGGAGCACCACGCGCTTGATCCACTGGCCCAGCGTGCGCGACCCGTAGAGCCTTGCCTCGGCCTCCGGCTTGACGGGCTGTTCGACGGCGACTGCCGGTGCCGCCGCTGCTGGTGCCACGGTGACCGCGGGCGTACTCGCGGTGGACGTCCGTTCAGCCTCGGCAACGGGCCCGACCACAAAGGGGGTCGGGACCTGGGTCGGGGTCGGCGCCGGGGCCGGAGTCGGGGCCAGGGCGATGTGTTCGGGAGCTGCCTGCACCGCAGGAGCAGGAGCAGAGTCGGCAGCGGGCGCCGGAACAAGTCCGGACGGCGGCCACGGTTCGCCGCCCGGCACACGGGGGAGCCCGCGGCGAAGCTGCCGCGCCACCGCGGCACCCGACTTCACGGCAGGGACCGGAGCGGAAACCGCCGTCGCACCCGGTGCCGTTTCCAGGGCAGCGGCGGGAACAGCGGCTGCGTCCGCAGGCGCGGCGATGACCGATCCCACCCCGGAAACAGACTCAGACGGGGCGGCCGCTGCCGTGACAATGTGTGCGGGCGCCTGGCCTGCTGCAGGCCAGGGTTCACCACCTTCGACGCGCGGCAGGCCCCGTCGAATGGACCGAGACAGAGGTGCCATCATTGCTTCTTCCGGGCTTCAAGGGCGCTGATCAGCTGGGGCACCACCTTGAAGACGTCGCCCACCACACCGAAGTCGGCCACCTCGAAGATCGGCGCGTCCCCATCCTTGTTGATGGCGACGATCATCTTCGCGGTCTGCATGCCGGCCCGGTGCTGGATCGCGCCGGAAATGCCCAGCGCGACATACAGCTGTGGCGACACGGAGACGCCGGTCTGGCCCACCTGGTGCGATGTCGGGATGTAGCCTGCATCCACCGCCGCACGCGACGCGCCAACGGCAGCACCGAGGGTATCGGCGAGCTGTCCCACGAGCGCGAACTGTTCCTCCGACCCGAGTCCGCGGCCACCCGCGACAACCTTCGCGGCACCACGCAGTTCCGGCCGCGAAGTGGCGGCAAATGCCTCGTCGAACGAGTCGATCTGCGCGGCCGGCTTCCCGGAGCGCGTCACTGCCAGGGTCTCCGACGCCTGCGGCTGAGCCGTGGCGCGCGCCTCGATGGAGCCTTGGCGAATCGTAATGACCGGTGCCCCGAACGTGGCCGTTGACGTCACGTTGTAGGCGCCGCCGTAGACGGAGTGGTGTGCCACGACGCCCTCGTTATCGCGTGACACACCGATCGCATCGGCGGAAATCGCTGCACGTGACCGGGCAGCGTAACGGCCAGCGACGTCGCGCCCGTTCAGGGAGTGCGATATCAGAATGGCGTCCGGCTGCACCAGCTCCGCAGCTGCGGCAAGCGCGTCAACGCCCGGCACGCCGAGCGCGGACGGGTCCGGAGTCTCCGCGATCAGGACGCGCGCGGCACCAAGGTCTGCGGCCTCCGCGGCGGCGGTGCTCCCGGCGCCGGGTGAGGCAAGGACCAGTGCAATGGGTGTGCCAGCTGCAGCGGCAGCGCCGAAGAGTCCGGCTGCAGCCTTCTCGAGTTCACCGGAAGCCCGGGTTTCGACGACGACGAGGATTGCGTCACGAGGGAATTCAGTCATGTCGTGACTCCTTAAGCCAGCCGGTTTTCGACGAGGAAGTCAGCGAGTTTCTCGCCGGCGTCGCCGTCGTCAATGATCTTTACGCCCGCCGCACGCGGGGGTTTCTCTGCCACGGTCAGCATGATGGATCGCGCCGCGTCCGGGTTGTCGGCCGTGATCCCGAGGTCTGCGAGGGTTAGCGTCTCCAGCGGCTTCTTCTTCGCGGCCATGATTCCTTTGAAGTTGGGGAAGCGCGGCCCGGGCAGCGCCTCGGTTATCGAAATTACCGCGGGCAGGTCCGCTGATACTTTCTGCACGCCGGATTCAACGGGCCTGGTGCCGGATACGACGCCGTCGCTGATCTCCACGGAGCTGAGGCCGGTAGCGAGGGGCACGTCAAGCAATTCAGCGAGCATCGCGGGAATCATGCCGCCGGATCCGTCGGTGGAGATGTTGCCGGTGATCACCAGGTCAAACTCAACGCGGCGGATCGCAGCCGCGAGGGTTTCAGCGGTCAGTCCAAGATCCGCACCCCGGAGCGCCTCGTCAGAGACGAGGGCAGCGCTTCCCGCGCCCATCGCAAGCCCCTTGCGTATCGTCGCCGTCGCACCTGCGGGAGCGAGGGAGAGGACTGCGACCTCGGTGCCCGCGTTCGCGTCCGCGTAAGTCAGTGCCAGCTCCAGGGCCCGCTCACCGATCTCATCAAGGACTGCCTCGCTGGCTTCCCGATCGGCGAGGCCTGTTTCCAGGTTCAGTTTTCGGTCCCCGTAGGTGTCGGGAACCTCCTTGACAAGGACGATAATCTTCATCGATGGCTCTTCCTGTGGCGGGTTTGTCTCTCGGAGACATGTTGGAACTCCCTTGAGTCTACGAAAGTGAGGCCCTCCTGGCGGACAGTGCCTGCGTGGCGGGTTGCACACCGCCGTCCGTTCCTGATTTTCCTCCGCGATCAGCGAATCTGATCTGCGATGAACCCCGCCGGGACCTGGGCCGTTTTCCAGGCCTTGTCGTCCCACTTGGCCTTCGGAGATATCTGAAAGGAGCGCCGCCCGAAGCTGCTGCCAGTACTGGGTGTGCCGGAAGTGTGTATCGAGGACCTTCCACTTGAACTGTTCGGCCACCTGCCGGAACACTCCCGGGCAGAACCGTTTGCCTCACTCCGCGGAGACCGGTAACGATCACGGTGCTGTCGGCGCGGAACATATCAAGCTTCGTTGGTTCCTAATAGGGCTTGGAAAGCAATATGTCCTGTGGCGGCTTGTCTCTGCAGAGCAACATGGACATTAGTCGGTTTCACATCAGATGATTTCTACTGGGACGGTCACTCAGGTCAACTAAAGTCGTCTACATGGTAATGCACGACGACGAGTTGCACATTGACGAAGGAATTGCTCGCCAACTGATAGTCGACCAATTTCCAGAATGGCGCCACGAGCCCCTCCGCCGCATCACGACGGACGGCACGGTGAACGCCATTTTCCGAATCGGAAACGATCTCACGGCACGGTTCCCGCTCCGCTTAGCTGACCCGAGCGATATGAGCGGTGTGCTCGACCGGGAAGCCGACGCAATGCGCGAACTGACCGTGTGCTGTCCGTTCCCCACCCCGGTGCCCGTCGCCATGGGTAACCCGGGTCGCGGCTATCTGCTGCCATGGTCTGTGCAGACGTGGGTACCTGGGATGGTTGCAATACCCATCGTCTTGGCGCAGGCCGAAACGTTCGCTCGTGACCTCGCCACCCTCGTCCAGTCGCTTCGCGCCGCCGGCACAAGAGGGCGTCAATTCGCGGGCGCTGGTCGTGGTGGAGATCTCAAGGGCTCCGATGAGTGGATGGAAGTCTGCTTCCTTCAGAGCGATGGCCTCTTGCCGGTCGATCGGCTCCGTAGTCTTTGGGCGGGATTTCGAAGCCTGCCAGCAGCTGGACCCGCCGTGATGACCCACGGTGATCTGATCCCCGCGAATCTTTTAGTCGACGGTGAACGGATAGTTGGTGTCCTGGATGGAGGGGGTTTCGCTGCCGCGGACCCGTCACTCGATCTGGTCGCCGCGTGGCACATGCTTGATAACGATAGACGGGCACTTCTTCGCCGGGAGTTGGCGTGCGATGACCTCGAGTGGCACCGTGGAGCCGCGTGGGCTTTCCAGCAGGCGATGGGCCTGGTCTGGTACTACCGGAAGACCAATCCAGGCATGAGCATGCTCGGGGACATCACGCTGGCACGCATCCTCGACGCTCCAGAGCTTTCGGTGCCCGCGCTCGCCAGCTCAGGTTCCCGTTGATCGGTCCCCGGCGTCGGTTGCACCGATTGGACGTTGACGTACGCATCCTTGGCCCGCAGTTCTTGAACGCGGGCCTTGAAGACCACCCTTGTCTGCCGCCCGTTCAAGACCGTCGCCGAGTCGCGTAGCGATTGCGCGTCTCCGTTTGCCGGCGTAGCGTCGGCCAGATGAACGGTGAAGAAAAGCCCGCGTCGGAGTCGAATGGCCGATCGGAGAGAGACGGTAGTGCGGCATTCCTGCCGATCGGGATCGTCTTCTTTGCCGTTGCCATCGCCATGATGTCTTTGGGAACCACGGCCTGGATTGCGTTCTTCACTATAGGCATCACGTTCCTAATCATCGGAATGCAGGCCCGCAAGCAAACGGAGCGTCCGTCCAGCGAGACTCCGCGGGGCTGACCTCGGGTCTGCATGCGGGCCGCGTTGCACCCCCTTTATGTTCCCGGCCTGCGGGCTAGAGTTGGCGCATGGATGCCTTGGCAGTATTTACGGCTGTGTTGGGAGCCCCGGCCGGCCTGGCCTGCCTTTGGTACTGGTTGTCCAGGCGGAACCGGCGGGGAACCGCCGTCGGAATGCTGGGAATTGTGGATGAGATCTTTCGCCCCGAAACTCATCAGGCGCAGCAGATTCTCAGGATCCAGAGCGAGCTGCCTGCGCCTGCGCCCGCCCCGGGCGATCCATCGAATCCGTATTCCGGGGTGATCCGGCTGTCCGAGGGCAAAACCTGAGGATGCCTCGTGTTGGTGGCATGGCGGGCCCTGAGCCTTAACTACGGCCGGACCGCCCGCACGGTGAGATGCCCCACTCACTGACCGGTTGCGGAATAGTGCCCTGAAAGTAGCTGTTCCGGTAGGCATGAAAGCTATAACTTACAGCGAATACGGGAGTCCCGACGTCCTCGAGCTGACGGAGCAGCCACAGCCGAAGGTCGGGCCGGGGATGGTCCTGGTCAAAGTCAAGGCGGCATCGGTGAATCCGGTCGACTGGAAGATCATGGCCGGCTACCTGGACCCAGCCATGGACCTGCAGTTCCCCGCGATTCCGGGATGGGATGTGGCCGGCGTCGTTGAGTCAGTTGGTATCGACGCGCCGCATTTCAAGCCCGGCGATGAGGTCATTTCCTATGGCCGCAAGGACTACGTCCACGGTGGCAGTTTCGCGGAATACATCGCCTTGCCGGAACGGCTCCTTGCCCGGAAGCCCGCATCCCTGGGGTGGAACGAGTCCGCCGGTCTGCCCCTGGCGGGCCTGACGGCCTATCAAGTGTTGACCCGTCTGGGCGTCAAAGCCGGTGAGACCGTGTTAATCCATGGCGGCGCCGGCGGCGTCGGATCCCTGGGCATCCAGATCGCCGCGGCGCTGGGCGCCAGTGTCATTGCGACCGCCTCGGAAGGGAACCACGACTTCATGCGCTCGCTCGGGGCCGAACCCGTCAGCTACGGCGAAGGACTCGCCGGCCGGGTGCGCGCGCTGCGCCCCGAAGGCGTCGACGTCGTCGCAGACTTCGTGGGCGGGACCCTCGAAGCCACCCTGGCTGTTCTGGCCGATGGGGGCCGCCATGCCTCCATCGCGGACAACGAGGTGGAGCAGCACGGCGGCACCTGGATGTGGGTAAACCCCGTCGGCGCCGAGCTTCAGGAGCTGGCCGATCTGGTCGATCAGCGCGGTCTCACGGTTGAGGTGGCCCAAACCTTCACTCTGGCGCAGGCGGCAGATGCCTTCCGGCTCAACATGGAAGGACACACGCGCGGCAAGATCGTAATCAGGGTGGACGACGCCGTTCTCTAACGACGCCGGTGCCCCGCCCGCGCCGCCTGGCCGACCGAGATGGCCGCGGGTATCATCGGCACCAACCGTCCCCCTGGAGAGTGGAGCAACCCATGCAGCTCGGCGCTTTTTCCATCAGCCTCGCCGTCAAGGATATTGCGGCGTCTGCTGCGTTCTACGAGGAGCTTGGCTTCAGCCGTTTCGGGGGCGACATCACCCAGGACTGGTTGATCCTGAAAAACGGTGAGACCGTCATCGGCCTCTTCCAGGGGATCTTTGAGAAGAATATGCTCACGTTCAACCCGGGCTGGAATCAGAACGCGGAGGCCGTGGACGCGTTCACCGATGTGCGCGAGCTCCAGCGGGAACTGAAAGCTAGGGGCATGGAGTTCCTTTCCGAGGCTGACGAGGGCACTACGGGGCCGGCGAGCTTTTTGGTCCTGGATCCGGACGGCAACCCGGTGCTCGTCGATCAGCACGTCTGATCCGCGAGGTCGCTGAGGGGTGGGTGGCTTTCTGCCCGCACGGCCGATCCGCAGGCCCCGTAGTTACTGGGCCGCCCTGCCCTAGACTTCAGCCATGACGCAAGAATCCTGGCGAAGGCACTCTGAGTGGCCGTTGACCGTCGCGGCCCTCCTGTTCCTCGTCGCCTACTCCGTCCAGGTCATCGCCGACACGGACTCCGAAGTTGTCGAATTCCTCATCTGGACAACCTGGCTAGCCTTCGCTGTGGACTACGTGATGAATCTTGTCTTGGCTCCCAATCGTGGGCGCTGGTTCATCCGGAACCTGCACGAACTGGCCCTTGTGGTGCTGCCGGCGCTCCGGCCCTTGCGGCTGCTGCGTTTGGTCAGTCTTGTGCGCGTAGTGCACCGTGTGGGAGGAAATGCTCTGCGCGGGAGGGTGCTGATATTCGTACTCAGTTCGGCCGTGCTGCTGATCTACGCCGGTGCCCTGGCGGTCCTCGACGCCGAGGCAAACAGCCCGGGTTCGAATTTGACAACATTTGGTGACGCCGTGTGGTGGGCCATGACTACGATAACGACGGTGGGGTACGGGGACCACTACCCTGTGACCGTTTTGGGCAGGTGTGTTGCCGCCGGACTCATGATCGGAGGCGTCGCCGTCCTGGGTGTCGTCACGGCTTCGGTAGCGTCGTGGATGGTCCAGTCGGTCGCGGAAGAAACGGCGGCGGAGATCGATTCGGTTGAGGAGCCGATCCGGCAAGAAATCCGCAGGCTTTCGGCCCAAGTAGAGCACCTGACGACGTTGCTGCAGGCCGGCGCAGCCCATCTTCCCCAGGAGAATCCGGGAGCGTCCGGGCCAAGCCAGATGCGGTCTTGAAGAATAAGCGGCGATCCACGAAATCAACTTGGCGGCGTGGAGGGGCGGGCTCCGAGCCCGCCCCTCCATTGCCTACTGATCCCGGGTTCCTGAATCCGTCCGCGGACGGGATTCATGGCGGCGGTAGCGCCGGCTAGCGCGCCAGGTGCTGCTCGTGCTGCCGGTGAGCCTCGGCCACTTCGGCGCGGATCTTTTCCACGTCCTTGGCCTTGTTGCGGTACTTCGGCTCCATTTGTTCGATCTGCCGTTCTTCTTCGAGCAGATCGTTGTAGATACGCTCGCGCTCAGCGGCGTCAGCGGTGTATTCGAGGTCAAGGTAGCTGACGGCGTGCCGGCGGGCATTGTTGATCGCGGCCTGTGCCTTGCCTGCCTTGCTCACTAGGGATGCCACCACGGTAAAGACCAGTACGCCGATGATGACGGAGAGGGACAGGCCCGTGGTGATCTCTACCACCGGGACCGGCTGGCCGTCGTTGATGAACGGCAGGTTGTTCTCGTGCAGGGCGTGGAGCACGAGCTTGACGCCGATGAAGGCCAGGATGGCTGCCAGACCGTAGGCGAGGTAGATGAGCCGGTCCAGCAGGCCGTCGATCAGGAAGTACAACTGGCGCAGGCCCATCAGCGAGAACGCCGTGGCGGTGAAGACGATATAGACATTCTGGGTCAGGCCGAAGATGGCCGGGATCGAGTCCAGGGCGAACAGGATGTCGGTTCCGCCGATGGCCACCATGACCAGCAGCATCGGGGTCAGGACCTTTTTGCCGTTCTCCATGGTGAACAGCTTGTCGCCGTCGTAGTGTTCGGTCGTGTGGAAGATTCTGCGGGCAAGGCGGATGATGAAGTTATCGGCAGTGTCGTCGCCCTCAGGTTCGGGCTTGAGCAGGTTGCCGGCCGTGATCAGCAGGATCAAACCGAAGGCGTAGAAGATCCAGGCGAAGGAATTGATCAGTGCCGCGCCGAGGAAAATGAAGCCGGTCCGGGCAATCAGCGCGAACACAATGCCGAATAGCAGCACCTTTTGCTGGTCCTCGCGCGGAACACGGAAGCTGGCGATGATGATCAGGAAGACAAACAAGTTGTCCACCGAAAGTGCCTTTTCAGTGATGTACCCGGCGAAATACTCCGAGCCCATAACCGGGCCGCCAAAGATCAGAACGAGAATGCCGAAGACGATGGCGATGCCCACATAGAGGGAAGACCAGAAGGCCGCTTCCTTCAGCGTGGGGACGTGGGCCTTGCGGATATGGAAGAAGTAGTCAAAGGCCAGCAGGGCCAAAATGACAACAACGGTGATGCCCCAGATCAGGGGAGAAACAGTCAAAGGAATTCCTGCTTTCGTAGGGTGGGTACCAAAGAGCTTCATAAGTCTCTTCGCCCGCCGTCCGGCTGGCCGCTGCACCCGGCCAGGCATCGGTGCCTGACGTGTTGACGATTGCAGCGCTTCGGAATACTCCCCTACGCAGTATCACTCTAACCGGGATTCGGGCCTGAGACGAATCCTTACAGCCCTCTCACGCCGGCGCCTGATCGAGCTCCGACCCAAATGCCCTGATGGCCACCGCCACGACGACGGCGGGAGGTCCCGCCGTCGTCCGCTCACCGTGCCGGAAACTCTCTGGAAGCGCCGGCCAGCGGCAGGGCAATGTAATCGCCGGCGAAGACGCTTGCGAATCCTCATTGTGGTGGCTGCCCGACTGCGCCACCATGTTCGTATGAACGCTGAAATATCGAAGGCGGCGGAGCTGAACCTTCCCCAGGCCTTCCTCCTTCTGGCAACGAACGACCACGACGGCAAGCCTGTTGTGCCGGTGTACGCCCTCAGGACCACTGTGGCAGGGGCAATATTGGCCGAGCTGGACCTGATCGGTGCAATCGGGCTGCAGGGAAAGCACGTCAGGGCAACCGGCACCGCCCCGCGAACGGACTTCCAGCGCGAGCTGGAGCATATCCGCGGCAAATCACGGCCGCATACTCCCAAGCGGTGGGTCTCCATACTGGAGGGCCGCGCCGAAGTGCAGCGTGTTTACGAGGGGATGGCGGCTCTGGGTATCGTGGAACAGATTGGCGAAAAGCACCTGGGTCTGTTCAAGTCCATGCGGTACCCCGAGAAGGACCACGGGCCGGAAGCGGCGCTCCTGAAAAGGATCGAGGACGCACTCAGCGGGGCGCCGTCCGAACCCGGGAAGCCCGGTACCACATCGGCTGATCCCAAAGCGCCTGAATCCGCGTCGCCCGGCGCCGCGTCGCCTGATGCAACGCCGGATTCCAACGCGCCGGATGCCAAGCCGGATGCCAAGGCGCCCGATGCCAGGACCGCGGCGCTGATCGCCCTGCTTCACGCGGCCGGGCTGCTCGGCAGACTCTTCCCGGCAGCAGACCGAAGCCGCTCAGGAGAGCTGTCAAAGGACTATTGGCCTTCCCGCGCGGTGGAGGACGAACTTCGTCTGATCAGACTGGCGGAGGCAGAAGCCCCAACCTTGTGACGACGACGGCGCCCCCAAGCGCCGCCGTCTCCCTCCTGATCGCAGGGCGGCCGCGGTAGTCCGCTGTGACACCCCTTGACAGGAGTACGCCGTACACCTTAGCGTTCCTCTTAGTTGGTGTACGCCGTACACCTGAAGCTAAGGGAATGATCGATCATGAAACTGTCCAGACCAACCGCCGTCACCGCCGGAGTGTTCTTCCTGCTCACCGAGGTGGGCGCGATTGTCGGGGCCGCCCTCTACAACCCGATCCTGAAAGGCGCCGACTACATCACCGGCGCCGGGGCGGATGACAGGATCCTCCTGGGCGCGCTCTTCGAACTGCTGTTGGTGATTGCCGCCGTCGGCACCGCCGTGACGCTGTATCCGATCCTGAAGCGGCAGAACGAGGGGGTTGCGCTGGCGTTCGTGGCGGCCCGGCTGCTGGAGGCGGTGGTCATTCTCGTCGGGACCCTCAGCCTGGTGTCGATTGTCACGCTTCGGCGGCAGTTCGACGGCGACGCAGACGCCGACCTGACCGCCCTCTCCACCATCGGCTCCTCACTGGTGGCCCTGCGCGACTGGACGTTCCTGTTCGGACCGAACTTCGCCCTCGGTGCCGCCTCGCTGCTCTTGGCCTCCCTGATGTACTCATCCCGTTTGGTGCCCCGCCCGATCGCTGTGCTTGGGCTGGTCGGAGGAACCCTAATCCTTATCTCCGCGGTCGCCGTGATGTTCGGCGCCTATGAGCAGATGTCCACCGTTGGCCTCCTTGTCGCGCTCCCCGTCTTCGCGTGGGAGGTGACTCTCGCCGTCTGGCTCATCGTCAAGGGCTTCCGCCCGGTGGGTATCCTCACCGCTCCCGCTACCCGATCCCGCGTCGCTGCGGCCGCGCGCACCTCAACCCCGGGACGGTAACGTGTACGCTGTACTCCCACCAATAAGCCAATTGGCGGCGGATGGAAAGGGTGCCGGAAGTGACCGAAAAACTCGAGGTGGACCAGCGTGTCCGCCTCAACAGGGATCGTGTCCTGCGGGCTGCCGTCTCCCTGGCCGACGATATCGGTATTGATTGGCTCAGCATGCGCAGACTCGCTCAGGAACTCCGCGTGGTGCCGATGGCACTGTACAAGCATGTCTCGAACAAAGAGGAGCTCCTCGACGGCATGGTCGAGGCCGTCGTCGCCGAGATCGATCCTCCGGCAGCAGGCGTCGACTGGAAAAGCGCGGTCCGGCTGCGGGTGCTCTCGGCCAGGCACTCACTGCAGCGGCACCCATGGGCGCGCCGGGTTCTTGAGTCCCGCACCACGAAGACCCCTGCCGTCCTCGCCTACATGGATTCTTTCATTGGCATATTCCTGGCGGGGGGATTCTCGGCCGATCTCGCCCATCACGTCATGCATGCCCTCGGCGGACGGATGTGGGGTTTCACACAGGAGCTGTTCGAAGACCCTGCCGCGCCCGTCGGTCAGGCCGCGATGCCACCGGCTATCCAGGATGTGACGCTGCAGCAGATGGCCCAGCTCTATCCGAACATCGCTGTCATCGCCGCATCGAGTGCCCACGACAATGCTTCGGTAGTGGGGCAGGGCTGCGACGACCAGTTCGAGTTCGAGTTCGCCCTGGACCTGCTCCTCGACGGATTCGAGCGGCTACACCGGCAGGGCTGGAGCTCACGTCCCCGGGACGCCAGACAGCGGGCGGACGGCTGAAAGAAAGGGAGTGGCCGAGGGCCCCGCACAGCGCATCCCGGACGACGCCGGCGCCCGGGAGCTGATGCACCGTGCTGAGTTCTCGACGCGGAACCCATTGCAAACAAAACGGAACGTCGCGTAAGGTAAATCCTATGCACACTCTTCAGGGTCGCCCACGCGACGCACGCACGCACGCGGCGATCCTTTCCGCGACTGTCGCGCTCGTCGTCGAAGCCGGGTACGGGGCCCTCGCGATCGGTGGCGTTGCCTCTCGCGCAGGGGTCGGCAAGGACGCGATCTACCGCCGGTTCTCGGGCAAGCCCGAACTCGTCTACGAGGCTGTGTTCGCCTCTGTGGACATGGCCCCCATACCTAATACGAACACTTTGATCGGCGATGTGACGATCCTCGTCGAAGGACTGGTCGCCGAATTCGCCGCACCTGCCGCGGCCGCAGCGCTGCCCGGTCTGTTGGCCGACTTCGCGGCCCAGCCGGCACTGCGCATGCGCATCCGAGAGGACTTTCTGGCTGCCGCGAAAGCGCGGCTGGTCGAGGTCTTCGACCGGGCTGCCGCCCGTGGCGAGCTCGCGTCGGACGTGCCGATCGATCTGATCCTCGACAGCCTGGCAGGCAGCGTGCTTTTCCATGTGGGCTTGATCGGTGGCCCGGTCACCCCCGAACTCGCCGGCCACCTTGCGGCGATGGTCGTCACGGGGATCCAGACACGATGAATGCCTGGTTGATTAGTGCGGGGTCACTGACGGCCGTGGTGGCCGCGATTCACCTCATCCTCGGTCACATCGACCCCGTCCAGCCGCTCCTGCGCTCAGCACTCGCGGACATACCGAAGCGCACGCTGCATGCGGTCTGGCACTTGGTAAGCGTTGACCTCGTCCTCGGCGCGTTGGTGCTTCTCTACCTGGGCATCGCCCACCCCACAGGCAGCGGGCTCGTGGCCGCCGTCCTGGCGGCCCACTTCGGTGCGTACGCCGCGGTCTTCCTCGCCCTGGCGCTCCAGCTCGACCGGCCTCGCCGTGTACTCGCCCTGCCGCAGTGGCTGCTCCTGCTTCCCATCGCCGTCCTCAGCGCTATCGGCGCAGCATGAATAACTAGCACCACATTAGGACGCTGCCCGAAAGCGCACTGCCCACCTGCCGAGTCCGCGGGCGCCTCCCGGGCGCCTCCGGCGCTTCTTCACCGGGCATTAACCCCTGATCCATGTACAGGCTCTCACTCGTCCAGCCGGCCCCGATAGATTTCCGGACATGGACATAACACGCAGATCCCTCATCACTGCCGGCCTCGGTGCAGGCCTTGTCATCGCTGTCCCGGGGACCGCCCTGGCCGTGCCATCAACCCCGAATGACTCCGGACTCAGGACCGATCCCTTTACTCTTGGTGTTGCCTCCGGCGAGCCATGGCCGGACGGCTTTGTTATTTGGACGCGGCTGGCCCTCGACCCGCTGGCAGAGGACGGTCTCGGCGGCATGCCGTCCCGGAGCGTCCATGTCGGGTGGGAAGTCGCGGAGGACCCCCGGATGGAGAAGATCGCCGCACGCGGCGGCCAGCGCGCCGTCATCGAAGCAGGCCACTCGGTACACGTCGAACTGCGCGGGCTGAAGCCCGGCAGGGAGTACTACTATCGTTTCCGCGCGGGCCGCCACATCAGCCCCATCGGCCGGACACTGACCAGCCCGGCCCGGCATGAGACGCCGGCATCCCTCGCCATGGCGTTCGCCAGCTGTGCCCAGTACGAGCACGGATATTTCACGGCGTACAAACGCCTTGCCGAGGACCACCCTGACCTCGTCCTGCACCTGGGGGACTATCAGTACGAATACAAGGCCAACTCCTACGTATCCGGCAGCGGAAACGTCCGCGACCACCAGGGTCCGGAGACGGTAACCCTGGCGAACTACCGCCAGCGCCACGCTCAGTACAAGTCCGACGCCGATCTGCAGGCAGCGCACGCGGTGGCGCCCTGGCTGGTGGTCTGGGACGACCACGAAGTGGACAACAACTGGGCGGACGAAATCCCGGAAAACAGCGACCCGGCGCAAATGAACGATACCCGTGAGAGGTTCGTGCAGCGGCGGGCCGCCGCCTTCAAGGCCTACTACGAGAACATGCCCCTGCGTGCCTCATCGGTCCCGTCCGGGGCGGACATGAAGATCTACCGCCGGGTGCAGTGGGGCCAGCTCGCCAACTTCCACATGATGGACACCCGGCAATACCGGGACGACCAACTGGCCGGCGACGGCTGGAAGAAAAACGTCCAGGCCCGTCTGGACGAGGCCCGCACCATTACCGGGGCCGAGCAGGAGAAGTGGCTGCTGGACGGGTTCCGGACCTCGAAGGCAAGCTGGGATGTCCTGGGTCAGCAGGTGTTCTTCGCCGAACGGGACCGCGATCCGGCCGCCGAAATCGACGAGGTCTCGATGGACGGCTGGGACGGCTACGCGTCCTCACGCCGGCGCATCACGCAGGGCTGGGTGGACGCGAAGGTGCGCAACGCCGTCGTACTGACCGGCGACGTCCACCGCAACTGGGCCAACGACGTCAAGGTGGACTACAAGGACCCGGCGTCCCCGGTGGTCGGGTCAGAGCTGGTCTGCACGTCCGTAACGTCCAACGGGAACGGCTCCGGCTCGATTGCGGAGCCCACCATGGCCTGGAACCAGCACCTCAAGTTCTACAACGACCAGCGGGGCTACGTGAACACCCGGATCACCAAGGACGCATTTCAGGCAGATTTCCGGGTCCTGAACTACGTCACCGAGGCAGGCTCTCCGGTGAGCACCAAAGCCTCATTCGAGATCCGGGACGGCGTCCCCGGCCTGCAGCGCCGCGGCTAGGAGCGTCCACCGCGGCAGGGACGCACGCCGGGAACCCGGGAGCACGACGGCGGGCGGACGCCGCCGTCGTGCTGCCGGGTTACGCGCGCAGGAAGGCTTGCCCCCTGGCGGACCGTGGGGGTTGCGGTCAGTGCCGCAGTACGCTCTTGGGCAGATGGTGGACGGTGACTGCTCCCACCGGGTTGAATGGATGGAGCGGGTCCGGAGTCGACGAGCCGGTAGGTCCGCCCAGCCTGGAGTCACCCACTGCACTGAGCACCGCGTAGGCGTCCTCGCGCGTCCACCCGTGATCCTCCACGAGGAAGCTGAACATATCCTCATAGCCGCGGGTAATGCTCTCCTGTACCGGGTTGCCCAAGCCGACGAAGAGCCATTCCTCAGGGGTTTCGATCCGCGGGGCGCGCAGATTCATCCCTTTCGCGAGTTCGATGCTGACGACGGCTGTGCCCTCCGCCTCGATGGCCACGAAGGATGACTCCCCCTCAGCCATCAGGGCATGGATGTCCCCGATCGAGAGATAGGCGCCCTCCACCATCACGGGCAGGTAGACTTTCGAGCCCGGCCGGCACCCCGTGAGGTCCATGTTGCCGCCGCCCGCGAAGCTTGGCATGACGGTGGAGCCTTCGCCCTCCGCCGGTGCGGTACCAATGCAGCCGATCATAGGTTTCGTGTCGAAAACGTGCTGATCGGTCACGTGCACGCCGGCAGCGTCGATCGGGATCCGGCGGGTGAACATCTTCGGGCCCATCACATCGCGCAGCGCTCCGGTTCCCGGCAGACTGACGGACCAGCCGAAATCCTTGAGCCGGATCTCGTGGATGGTGACGATCAGGGCGTCGCCAGGCTCGGCTCCGGCCACCACCACCGGTCCCGTGACCGGATTGATGCCGACGGTGAGCCGGTCAAGGTCGCGATGTTCGTGCAGCTCCGCGTAGACGGCGTCGCTCGTCTCGAACGCGATCCGTTCCCCGGTTCCGGGATCAATCCGAAGCGCAGGTTCTTCCCGCGAGGAGAAGGAAAATTTGCCGTGGGATTTGTCGAGGAAGTGATCGGCGACGTCGGTCACGGCTGGGACTCCGTTCTGCTCATGGCCGGCTCCGGGTCCCCGCTGTTGCCCTCCGTGAGGTCCGTCGTCCGGCCGGTGAACTTGTAGAACGCAAACACCGCGGCGCCCACCAGCAGCCAGATGGCACCGCCGATTTTCGCCTCCGGCGCCGCGTTGAGCAGGACGTAGCCAATAATCAGGAAGCCCAGGACCGGCACCACAAGATGCAGCAGATAGTTCTTCGACTTCTTGTGCACGACGTAGTGAAAAATTACCGAGAGGTGCAGAAGCATGAACCCGAACAAGGCGCCGAAGTTCACCAGAGCGGAAATGACGTCGATCTGTCCGACGAAGAACAGGACGAGGACCGCCGAGACGGCGGACACCAGGATGATGGCGTTCCGGGGCACCTGCCGGGTATCGATCCGGGACAGGAACCTCGGCAGCTGGCGGTCCCGGCTCATGGAGTACAGGAGCCGGGACGTGGCGGCCTGAGCTGCCATGGCGTTGGCGATACCGATCGCGAGCACGTTCACGACGAAGAAAGCTGTCATCCAGCCGCTGTTCGAGGCAGCCTCCACGATAGTGAAGAATGCGTTTCCCACCTCGTCATCGTTGAACGAGTCGCGGCCGGCCGCCAGGGCACTGGCCAGCCAGGTCTGCACGACGAACAGGAAGGCCACGAGGAGCAGTGCCAGGATCATCGCCCGGCCGGCGGCGTTACGGCCGCCGGTGGCTTCCTCCGCCATGGTGGAAATGCCGTCAAAGCCGAGGAAGCTCAGCACCGCAATGGACAGCGCCGAGGCGATCAGCGGGCCCGTCACCTTGCTCGAGTCCCAGAGGGGACTCATGGTCAGCTCGGCGCCGGGCACGGTGTTTCCGGCGAGGGCATTGATGGCGATGACGACGAAGATCACGACAAAGACGAGTTCAATCGCGAGGAAAATACGGTTCATCCGTTTGATCGAGCTGATGCCGAGCAGATTGATGACGGTGTTGACTGCGACGAAGATCAGCGCCCACAGCCAGCGCGGCGAATCGGGGAAGATCCCCACCATCGACTCGGCGGCGAAGACGTACAGCAGCGTCGGGACAAGGAGATAGTCCAGCAGGATGGCCCAGCCGGCAAAGAACCCGGCCGTAGGATGGATCCCGCGTCCCACGTAGGAGAACACCGAGCCCGCGAGCGGGATGGACTTTGCCATCTGCTGATAGGCAAGGGCTGTGAAGATCATGGCGACAAGACCGATCACGTAGACAAGCGGGACCATTCCTCCCGCTGCGTTATAGACGACGCCGAAGATCGCCCAGGGCGCGATCGGCACCATGAAGACGAGCCCGTAGACAAGCAGATCCGTGGTGGAAACCGATCTTTTCAGTTCCTGCTTGTAGCCGAAGGCTTCGAGCTGCTGTTGGGGGCTGAGCTCGGCAGAGCTGGATGAAGTGGCCATCAACTTCTTTCTGGAGAGGGAGTGGTTGCTGGGTGGTTAGTGGTCGTGGCGGTCGTGGCGGGCCAGATGGGCGGCAATGACGGCCTGGAAGGCCTCGGGTTGTTCGAGGTGTGAGCAGTGGCTCGCCCCGGCGAAGACGTGGCTGGATACGTCCGGGATCTTCGCGATGAAGGGTGCCCAGGTGGCGGGGGTCGCCTCGTCCAACTCGCCGGCCACCACCAGGGTCGGTGCGGTCACCTGGTCCAGCCGGTCAATGATGTTCCAGTCCCGAAGCGTTCCGATGACATGGAACTCGTTGGGCCCATTCATCGTGTGGTAGACGGTCGGTTCGGCCTCCATCTGGGCCACGCTGTCGTCGAAGTCCGCCGGGAACGGCGTGAGTCGGCAGACGTGCCGCTCGTAGAACGCCTGCGAGGCGGCAGCGTACTCCGGTGAAGCCAATGTGCCCGCCGCTTCATGGCGCACCAGCGCGTCCTGAACGTTCTGGGGAAGCTGTCCTCGGAGCCCTTCTGCGGCCTCGGCCCACAGTGCCATTGAGGCCGGCGAGTTGCAGATGGAGAGACTGGCCAGCCCGGGTGGCTGGCGCACGGCGATTTCCGCGCCCAGCATGCCGCCCCAGGATTGCCCGAGGACGTGGTATCGGTCGAGCCGGAAGTACGCCAGAAGATTGTGGAACTCATCGACGAACAACCCGGGCGACCAGAATTCCTCCGGAGCGTCGGGCAGATGCGTGCTGTTCCCGCAGCCCAGCTGGTCGTAGAGAATGACGGTCCGCCCGGTGGTTGTTAGCGCCGCCAGATTCTTCAGGTAGTTGTGGGCCATGCCTGGCCCGCCGTGAAGCACGATGAGCGGCAGTGCGCCGGGCACAGGGAGGTCCGGGGTGAAGCGTGCGGTCCAGGTCTCCCAACCGCGGAATGGGACTCTGAAGGTTGTGAGTGTTGTCACACTTGATCCTTTGCTCGGGCGTGAGGATCATCCTTGCGCATAAATGGTCTGATTCCAAGACCTTTTAGAAATATGTATAAGTTGGTCCCATGGGCAAGAGCAAAGAGGGCGGTCCCGAAGGAGCCCTGGGCGTGCCGCTTGCGGCTATGTCCCGGGCCGATGAAATTGCCGACCGTCTCATCACGGCGATAGCGGTCGGGGAGTACCTGCCGGGTGCGCGTTTGCCTTCGGAGCGGGATCTGGCGCAGTCCCTGCAGGTCGGCAGGATGACGGTGCGGGCCGCCATTGGCCGGCTGGTTGAACAGGGCCTGCTATCTACTCAACGCGGCCGTGCGGGCGGCTCGTTTGTCCGGGAACAGTGGACGGCGGCATCCAACGCGTCGGTGCAGCGGACGCTCGCGTCGCGCTGGGAATCGTTGCGGGATACCTGCGAAGCGATGGTCCACCTGTACGGCACCATCGCCCGGGCGGCAGCGGAGAACCGGACGGATGCCGATGCCGTGGTCCTTCAGGAGCGGTTGGAAGCGTACCGCATGGCGGAATCGGGCAGCGCTTCGCAGAAGGCCGACGCGCTGCTCCACATGGCGATCGCGGAGGCGGCCCACAATCTGACTCTGACGAGGATCCTCCTGGAGCTCGAGGCACAGATCGGGCTCGGCGCCCCCGCCCACCTCTGGGGTTTCCCCGAGGGAATGCGGGAAATGGAGCTCCGCGCGCTGGCTGATCACGAGAGACTGGTTGATGCCATTTGCGCGCGGCGTCAAGCGGAGGCGGGCACCATTGGCCTCACGCACGCACGGATCGACATCGAGCTGCTGGAAGCGGCGTTGAACAGGGCTGGTTCGATCTAATCCGGCTCCTATTGGGCTATTGATTTTGGGCTATTGATCATTTTCGTTAGTTCGTCGGGGGTTTCGACGGAGCCTGGACCTTGTCGCGCCGGGGGACATGCTCATTCTTCGCACCCGGGACTGGGCATAATGACACTCTGTCCATCCGCTGGCCCCGGGGCGGGGCATGTCCCTTTGGGTCGGTGTCCAGTCCAGCGGGACATGCTCATTCTTCGCACCGCCGGGACTGGGCATAATGACACTAGGTCCACCCGCTGGCCCCGGGGCGGGGCATGTCCCCTTGGGCCGGGCCACCGCGCCCAGACGCCGACGAACTAACGAAAATGTCCGATAGTGGCCGGGGTTGGTGCGGGATGAACGGCTTCGGTGACCGGGCTCAAGCCGCTGGAGTCGATCGCGTCCAGAACCTGCCACGGCGCCCTGCCGCCGCCCGGTTACCTTCCCCCCGTCCGCGGCGCAGATTTCCCCACGACGCGAAAAAATCCTGGCGCATGGGGTATTCCGGTGTCGCCAGCTCTTTTGCGCAGCGGGAAACCGATGGCGCGTCGCCAAGCCAACCTGCCCCCCGCGAACGTCGCCTTCCACTCCGGTAGGGTGTGGGCATGGGGCGGGGACCGGCCAGGACGGGACCGACAGAATGCCGCGATGACCTGGCAGTCTGGCGCCAGGGTTGGCGGGGGAGTGGGGTACCAATCCGCAGCTTCACTTCCGTAGAGCACCGCATCGATGAGCGGGCACATCGGTTTCTGGACCGGGCCCCTGCCGGCGGCGTCCGCGCCGGCCTCATCGAGTTTGCTGTTTTCGGTCTAAAACAGGCCTGGGCCTGCATCTTTGGCGCAGCGCTCCTCGCCGTGATCCTTGCAGCGCGCCTGTGGTATCCGGAGGATGCCGGACTGGCCAGGAACGATTTCCTGACCCTCGCCGCGGTCACCATCCAGATTCTGATGGTTGCAGCGCGGCTGGAAACCCTGCGGGAACTCAGGGTGGTTGTCCTCTTTCATGTGGTCGGAACGGCGATGGAGCTGTTCAAGACCGACGTCGGCTCCTGGTCGTATGAGGCCGAGGGTTTCCTGCGCATCGGGGCCGTGCCGCTCTTCAGCGGCTTCATGTACGCCGCAGTGGGTTCATATATGGTGCGCGTCTACCGGCTCTTCGATCTGCGCTTCGCCAGGTACCCGCGGCGCTGGGTCACGGCGGTCCTGGCCGCGGCCGTCTACGTGAACTTCTTCACCCACCACTACATCATCGACGCTCGCTGGGTTCTGCTGGCCGCCGTCGTCATCATCTACGGCCGGAGCGTCATGCACCTCCGGGTCTTCCGCCGGCAGATCCGCATGCCTTTGGTGCTGGCGTTCCTGCTCGTGGCGCTGTTCATCTGGATCGCCGAGAACATTGCGACGTGGTCCGGGGCCTGGCTCTACCCGAGCCAGCTGAACGGGTGGCACCCGGTCTCGTCTGACAAGCTGGTCTCATGGTTCCTGCTGATGATCATCTCGGTGGTCCTGGTGGCGTGGATTTACAAGCCGGAGCCACCCGGGCCGGTGCGGGAGGCCGGCGGATCCGACGCCGGTGAGTCGCAAGCGGTTCCGGTTGTCATCGCGGAAGGCGGGGCCACGCGGTAGCGCCGATCTGGATGCGTGCTACGGCAGCCGTGATGGTCGCAGCAGGCTGGGAGTGCCGGCGCGTTCGTGGTCCAAGGGCACCGGGCTGATCAGGACGCCCGGCCCACGGTGCAGTACACCGTCCGATAGCGGCTGGCAGCGCACCCCGCCTCGCCCGCGCATGGCGGCGTGGGCCCCCGGGGCGAGCATCCGGTCCATCCAGGCGCAAGGGTGGGCAGGCCGTCCGGCCCTGAGCCGCACCAGATCCCCGCGCGTTTCCAGCGCGAAGTCCGTGCCAAGCAGCGGAGCCAGGTGGGCTCCTCTGAGGACCACATTGCGTCGCGTCAGGAGGGGGTCAAACGGTGCCGCCCGCAGCTCCGCGGCCATCGCTTCGAGAGCCTCGATGGCGATCAGAGTGACGGCGGCATCCATATGCGCGGCCTTGCCGAAGAACCGGTCGCCGACGATGCCTTTGCCGGCCACCAGGTCCACCCGCTCGGCGTCTGTTGTGGGAACGTCCGCTGCGCCCTCGCGCGTGCGGCCGAAGTACGCGTGCGCCGGGGACACGAGCAGATGCAGGACCTCGACGTCGTACCGGTAGCTTTCCGTCACGTCCTAAAACTACCCTCCGAGGCGGCGGCCAGCACGCCGGGGCGGGCCGGCGAGCGTCCACGCCCCGGATCCAACGGCCACATCGGCTTCAATGAGCCGGGCTCGCCCTTCTCGTCCCGAACCCGGGCGGTGACCCTTGCCGGCCGCACGCGGCGGGACAACGCACGGTTTTTCGACACCTTTGAAATCGTGCCAGCGAGGAGTTCCCGGCTTCGCTGCGGCAACGCCACCCCCGGGTAATTGTGGTTCAGGATACGGATTCCCGACTTGCATGGTCTGCGAGCAACGGCCGGGCTCGTGCCGTTCCCGTCAATCGGCAAAGGCTGCAGATTCGGCATTTCGCAGCCATCGCGAGCCTGGACCTTCGCCTGCGGCAGCATCGTCCGGATTGAAGAGGGTGCATTTGCCCAGCGACAGGCAACCACATCCGATGCATCCGTCGAGGGACGATTGCAGCGCTTCGAGCTGGCGGATCCGGCGGGCAACCGTTGCCGCCCATTGCCGGCTCATTTTTTGCCATTCGCGCTGCGTGGGCGCCCGCTCGGGCGGCAACTCGGCCAGCGCCGCCGCTATTTCCTGAAGGGTCAGTCCAACGCGCTGGCCCGCGGCAACCACCGCAAGCCGCCGGAGCGTGTGGCGCGGGAACTGGCGCTGGTTGCTTGCTGTCCGGGTGGCTTGAATCAGACCACGCTCTTCGTAGTAGCGAACGGTCGGCACGCTCACGCCCGCACGCCGCGCGAGGTCGCCAATCGACAACAACTCGAGGCGAGCAATGTGCGGCATGGCTAACAGCTTTGCAGCCCTCGCGCTTGACCTCAAGTCAGCTTGAGCGCCGAGCCGGTGTATCTCCACGCAGAGGATCCGGCCGGGGCACCGGAGATCACCAGCTTCACACCGGTGAGTCCGCGGGTCGTGACGTCGCGGAAGACCCCCAGCCGATGGTCTTGCTATGCGGGCTTCGGTGCCGACTCGGCCTTGGGCCAGAGGGTGTAGCCGAGCGCCCAGAGCAACTCGGCTGCGACGATGAGACCGAGGATCCCATATAGGCCGCTCAGAGCACTGGTTCTCGACACGTCATCAACGAGAGACGTAATCAGCCACAGGATGCCGGCCGCAATCACGACGGCGAGCGTTGTGCGGGCGACATCTTTCCAGCACTCGCCCGCGTACGCTCGCCCGTATTTCTTGACCGGAGCCGGTCCCGCTGCGAACTTGTGAGCAAACCGGATGTCCGCCCAGCTGATCATCTTGTGCCCGTACGCCACGGAGACGCCGAGGTAGATGGCGGCAATACCGTGAAAGAGCGTCGCCATCGCTCCAGCCATCATGTCGATAACTGTCGCAGCGAGAAGAATGAGGTCAACCACCGGGGTGATAGCGAGCAGGACCACTCCGGTCCTTTTCAGCCGCAATACGTATCGCGCAATCAGACCGAGGACAATCAGGACCCAGAAGCCGATCTCGCAGCCGACAATAATGGCGAGAATCACGCGCGCCTTCCGTTAATACGAGTGTGCTTTAGCGAGACTCTAGCACGCTCGTGCTAGATTCGTTCTATGGCAAGGACTATCGATCGGGACGCCCGCAAGGTGGAGCTCGCTGAAGCGGTTTGGCAGGTCATCATCGACAAAGGGATCAGTGCCGTTTCGGTGCGAACGGTTGCGCAGCAGGCCGGAGTGGTTGTTGGCTCCCTGCGTCACGTGTTTCCCACCCGCGCTGAGTTGCTGGTTTTCTCGGCCGAGTTGATGGTCCAGCGCGCAACCGAGCGGGTGCGTGCCGCCCCCGGATACCCGAGCAAAGTGGAGCATGCGCTGGAAATCGTGAAGCACTTCCTGCCCCTTGAGCCAGATACCCGCGCTGAACTTGAAGTCAACATTGCGCTGATTGCAGAAAGTCCGGCCCTGCCGGAACTCACTTCAATCAGAGACCACGCATATCGAGGGTTGGGGGACGCCTGCCTCCAGATAGCCGAGATGCTCGCCGGCAGGCCACGCGACCCAGCACTCGTTCGTAGTGCACGCCGTTTGCACGCGCTCATCGACGGACTGGCCATCCATCTGCTCATTGAAGCATCCGAGCGCGACAACGTATGGGCGATTGAAATTCTTCAAGAAGAACTGGTCCGCATCGGTGGCACTGAGCAAAGTGTTCACTAGAAAGTACGGGCATCTTAGGCGGCGCCTATGCCGCGGAGACCGACACGGTTCGTCAGCGGCCGCTTGACTTCAAGTTAGCTTGAGCCGCTTGGCTGAGGGGTATGAAGATTACCAAGGTGTCAGCCAGGGTCCGGAACGCTCGTGGAGCCGCAGACTTCTACGCGAGTGTTCTCGGCGTCGGCGTCGACCGCGCGCCAAACGCCGTGTCCGTGACGATAGGGGCGACTCGGCTGGTCCTCGTCGAGGACCCCGCAGCTGAAGGGGACCACCACTTCGCGATTACAGTTCCGTCCAACAAGTTCGACAGAGCAAAGACCTGGATACAGCAGAGGGCAGTGCTGCTCGGCACATCCGACGCGGACGAATTCGAATGCTCGCCGGCATGGAATGCACGCAGTCTCTACTTCACGGGCCACGACCGGTCGGTTCTCGAGTTGATCATTCGGCGCGATCTCGACAACGCCACGGCCGGCCCTTTCACGAGTACTGACCTCCTCTGCGTCAGCGAAGTCGGGGTCGCCGCAGCCGATGTGCCCCCCGTGGCGGCAACTCTCATCGATGACGCCGACGTTGCTCCGTATGGCGATGCGGCCGGAAGCACCTTCAGGCCAATCGGAGACGCCGACGGCTTGCTGATCGTCGTGACGCCAGGTCGACCCTGGTTTCCAACAACGGATCGTACCGCGCAAGAAAGCCCGGTCTCGATCACGGCAGTCGGTGGCCGCCCGGGAACCTATCGGCTCGGCGCTTGCGGTTCTCTTCACGTTCTGGCCTAGCACCCGGGCTGGCGTGGCCGGAAGTTTCAACCCGAGATGCTGGCGGTCTCAGTGGTTTCCAGTGCCGCCGTCGGCCCAACCGGACCGCTTCTGCCGGTGCGGTCGGCCAGCCACACATCCAGCGCCGCGACGGGGCCGGGCCGGCCCACGCAATATCCCTGCGCCAGATCGCACCCGTGATCTGCCAGTTGGGCGAGCGTTTGACTGTCCTCGACCCCTTCGGCGACCACGCTCATGCCCTGGCCGTGGGCCAGGGCATGATGGATTTCACGAGGTTGGCGGCACGGGGACTGTCGCCCATCCCGGCCACGAAGGACCGGTCGAGTTTGAGTTCATCGAGCGGCAGATCCCTCAAATAGGCGAGCGAGCTGTACCCGGTTCCGAAGTCGTCCACTGAGATCCGGACTCCAGCCTGCCGAAGCCTGGTCAGTACAGCGCATGCACGGCCCGGGTCTGCTACCAGGCACTCTTCGGTGATTTCGATTATCAGCCTGTCAGCCGTAAGGCCATGTGAGGCGATCATGGCAGCGACGCGGACCGGCAGCTCGTAGTCGGCGAGGGCGCCGGCTGAGACGTTCACCGCCACCGGGAACGTGAGGCCGTCCTCGCCCCACACACGCGCCTGGTCCAGGGCCAGCGTGATCACCTGGTCTGTCAGCTCCGGCATGAGCCCGGCTTCCTCGATCAGGGGCAGGAAATGGCCGGGGTAGAGCAAGCCCCGGCCGGGGCGGTCCCACCGCACCAGCGCCTCGACGCCGGCCATGTCCCCGGTGCCGAGGTTAATCTTCGGCTGGAAATGCAGCACCAGCTGATCGGTGTTGATCGCGGCGCGGAGTTCTTCCAGATCGCGGAGTTTTTCGGCACTGTGGGGATCGTCGGACAACTGGTACACATGGTGTCCGCTGCGGGTCGACTTCGCCTTGTACATGGCCAGGTCCGCCTTCCGCATCAGCACGCCGAGCTCCTGGCCGTGCGCCGGGGCGAGCGCGATTCCTATGCTCACATCTGTGCGCAGCGCTATTCCGCCCAGGGTGATGGGCTCCACAATGGCCGCACGTATCCTGCCTGCCACCGAGCAGGCCTCCTCAAGGGTCGCATCCGGCAGGAAAACAGCGAACTCGTCCCCGCCGATCCGCGCCAACAGATCCTCAGTGCGCAGAAGCTGGCTAAGCCGCCGGCCCACCTCCGCCAGCAACAGGTCTCCGGTCCCGTGGCCCAGGCCGTCGTTGACCTCCTTGAATCTGTCGAGATCGAGTAACGCCAGTGCGCCGTGCCCTCCGGCCGCTGCGTCCAGGCGCACCGGGAAGTCCGCATGGAAAGCCCGCCGGTTGAGCAGTCCCGTGAGGTGGTCGGTCCGGGACTGGCGCCGCAGATCCGCCGTCGTCAACAATTCCTGGAACGCCACCTGGGTGCGGGCGGCGGCAGCGGCGAGCGCCAGGCAGGACAATATGACGGCGGGCAGGGACACCGGAACCTGCGTGCCCGCAGTCAATACCGCCAACCCGGTGAGTGTTGCCGCCGTTGAAATCGCCAGGGTGCGGGTGCGGGTCCGTGGTTTCTCGGCAACGGAACTGTCCTCTGAGCGACCAACCCAGACCGCCGTCAGCGCCAGCCCGACGGCCCAGCCGGCGTCCAGCGGAGTCCCCAGTACATAGGATCCGTCACTGGCCAGGTAGGCGAACAGCACGTCGCAGACGGCAAAGACCATCAACCCGAGCACCAGCGCCGTCACCCGGTGACCGATCCTCAGGTCCGGGGCCGCTGCCATTCCCGCAACGGCTGCCACAAGGAGCCAGTCAAGCACCGGGTACGCGGCTGAAATCATGGTGCCGGGCGACAGCGGCTGCCCTGCCGTCGACACGAAGATGGGATCAAGCAGGATCGCCAGTGGGGCCGCTGCTGCGAGCGAGGCAACGGCCGCATCCAGGACCGCAGCCCACGACAATCGGCGTGTCTGCTGCCGCACCATCGCGGCAAGAGCGAGGAAAATAAACGGGTAGAAGCCGAGGTAGCCAATATCGGCCACGCTTGGGAAAGGCTCCGTGCCGCTCAGCGCCTGGGCCAGCGTGTAGTAATGGTCACCCGCAGCGAACGACGTCACGGCCAAGGCCGCAAATAGCGCTGGCCGGCTCTTCCAGCCGTTTCGATGGACCGCTGCCCAGCACACCGCAGCCGTCATCCACATGGCGAGGGGGCTCAGCCAGTTGTTCACGAACGCGGTGGCGTCACTGCCGGGGATGAACAGGCCCACCACGTAGGCGGACACCGCCGCCCACATCGCCAGTTCGAGCCGGGACCCGGCCCGCCATTTCCGCAGAATCCTGGACCCTTGCCGCGCTCCGGCCAACTACCCCACCCCCCAAGTGATGGCCCGAGCCTACCCTACGAAACCAGCGCCGACTATGCCCTCGGCAGCGCGGCCAAAGTGCCCGTGCGCCTCAGCGCCGGCGCATCACCACGGAGGGGGCGCCCGCCCGGCAACATGCCGTCCGGGCGACCCCTGGCTGGTGGGCGGTCAGTGCTGCGGCTCAGCGCCGGCTCATCGGTTGCTGGCCCTGGGGACTCCTATGCTCGGATCGACCTGGTGGGGACCGGCCGCCGAGGGCCGCACATCGAAGTCGAAGACGGCAGTGGGGATGTAGACGGTGGAGCAGGAGTTCGGGATATCCACCACGCCGGAGAGACGCCCTTCAATGGGGACGGCGCCCAGGATGATGTAGGCCTGTTCCCTGCTGTAGCCGAACTTGCTCAGGTAATCGATGGCATGGAGGCAGGCCCGCTGGTAGGAAAGGTGCGAGTCGAGATACCGCTGCTCGCCGTCCAGGGTCACCGAGGTGCCGGAAAATGCCAGCCATTGACTGAACTGCGGGTCGACGGTCCCGGGCATGAAGATGGCATTTTCGCTCACGCCGTACGTGTCCATGCCGCCCTTGATGAGGTCGACTCTCAGATCGATGAATCCGCCCATCTCGATCGCCCCGCAGAACGTAATCTCCCCGTCCCCCTGGGAGAAGTGGAGGTCTCCCAGGGACAGGTTGGCGCCGTCGACGAAGACGGGGTAGAAAATTCGTGTTCCTTTGGACATGTTTTTTATGTCCTGGTTCCCGCCGTTTTCCCGCGGGGGCGCGGTCCTGGCCGCTTCCCCGGCCACCCTGCCGAATTCCGAGGCCGCCAAGTGTCCAAGGACCGCGTGTTCGGCCTCGGGCGGCAGTGCCAGCGGCGGAACACGATTGGGGTTGGTGGCGATGAGGTCCCCTTCGCGTTTGTTCCATTTCGCGAGTAATTGGGCCGAGGGCGCTGTGCCCATCAGCCCGGGGTGGATCAGTCCGGTGAAGGACACTCCCGGTACGTGCCGCGACGAGGTGACTTGGCCGTTGAAGTCCCAGATGGCCTTGTAGGCGTCGGGAAACTGCTCGGTGAGGAAGCCGCCGCCGTTGCTGGTGGCGAAGATGCCGGTGTAGCCCCAGCCCTGTCCGGCAAGCGGCCCGGAGTCCTCCTGCGGGATGGGGCCGACGTCCAGAATGTCGACCACCAGCAGATCGCCGGGTTTGGCGCCTTCGACGGCGAATGGTCCGCTGAGTTTGTGGACGGTCAGCAGCGGGGCGTTGAGGACGTCCTCGGCAGAGTCGTCGTTGACGATGGCCCCGTCAAACCATTCCCGGCAGTCCACCCGGAACGAGTCCCCCGGTTTAACCGTGGCGACGGGTGGAATTTCAGGGTGCCACCGGTTGTGGCCGATCTTTTCCTGGTCCTCGAACTTCCTGGCGGAGTCAAGGGTAAATATCTTTGCGGGCATTTCGTCTCCTTTGACTGGGCGCCGCTTCCGCGATGCTTATGGCCGCGGCAGTTTCCGATGTAACGGGTTGGATGAGTATGGCTGGAGCCGTCGGGGCGTTCCGGGGAGCCGGGACGTTACGACGTCGGGTTCGGCTGCACTGCGTTTGGTGGCGTCGATGAGCCGGAAAGCCTGGGATCCGGCCTTGGAAAAGTGCGGCGCGCTGATGAGCCGGCGGGATGGTGCACCGCACGAGGGGCAGGGCACGGCGTCCGGGGCCTTCCCCATCGGATGGGTTTCCTCGAAAAGCGAGCCATCGGAGCAGCGGTACTCATAGGTGGCCACGGATCGGTTCCTCTCTATTCGCTGTGAAGCAGTATCAGGCGGGCCGGGTGACGCTGGTGACCTGGCCGGGCTGGGTGCTGCTGCGCATCGACTTGCGGCCAAGGACGTAGGCTGCCGCCAGCGCGAACGCCGCCACCGCCGCTACCAGGGCCGCGTAGCCATTGTTGGTCTCGTAGCGGCCGAGCAGCAGGAAGAACGCTGGAATGGTGCCCGTCAGGTGGCTGATGAACACCGTGAACCAGCCCGTCATTTTGGTCAGTGACGTCTTGTTCAACCCGAGAAGGAGGAAGAACATGAACCACAGCACTGCCCACACGAACCAGATGACGCCAAACACAGGGTCGCCCACGAGGGTGAACTGCAGGACCCCGATGACGACGGCGCAGGCGGCGACGAACACCGAAAACCATCCGAGGCCTTCGCCGCTGATCCCTGTCATCTGCAGGACGCCGACATACAGGTAGGTGAAGCCGAAAAGGTAGAGCCCGGCCGCGCCGAAAATGACAGAGAGATCGCCATTCGCCTGGAGGATGATGATCGTGGGGAAAACCACTTGCATGGTTCCCACAAAAAAATTGAGGATGGCGGCTGACTTGCCCGGGATGACCCCCAAGAGCATCAGCCCGTTGACAAACAGAACCGCACCTACGTAAAGCAAACCAACACTGCCCATGTCAGCTCCGTCAATTGATGCACAAGTGATCAGTGATGCACTGGAGGGCATTCCCGGCACAGAACACATCGAGTGGGAGGAATGTTTTAAGCGAATAAAGTCCGTGAAACTGGAGGACCAAATCTAAGCATATTCCGCGACGGCGCAGCGGGCTAAGGTCTTATGGCCTTACTTTGCGGCGTGGTCCGGTGCGAGGGACGGCTGTGCCCCGGATCAGTGGGCAGGGAAAGCCGGCAACCCGGGCCATCTTCTGTTTCCTCAGCGGCGAATTCCTGTTATGAACTACTACAGCCCGGCGGCGCAGGAACGGGTTCGGGACGCCGCATACGATGCAGTCGAGAAGGTCTTGGACAGCATGTTCGAGCCGCTGAGCCGGCAGGCCCTCACCACACGGTGGAACCAGGCCTGCGAGGCCATGGCGAAACACCTGGAAGCGCAGGACACCGGCGACGAGTGACGCTCTCCGGTGCGGGAACCCTCCGATCCGCACCGGGGTCCCGTCCGGCCGCCCGGGCCCGGGCATTTCGCCGGAGATGGGACTTCACGGCAAGATGAGACTATGCCGAATACAGACCAGCAGCCCTGGCTGAAGAACTACCAGCCGGGTGTCCCGGCCGAAATCGATCTGCCCACAGAGTCCCTTGTCGCGATGCTGGAGCGGTCCGTGGCGGAGGCCGGCGCTGCCCCCGCGCTGGAATTCTTCGGCCGCCGGACCAGCTACACAGAGCTCGGCGGGCAGATCGACCGGGCCGCCGAGGGCCTGCGCCGGCTGGGCGTCCGCGCCGGGGACCGGGTGGCCCTCATCCTGCCGAACTGCCCGCAGCACGTGGTCGCCTTCTACGCGGTGCTGCGCCTCGGCGCCGTCGTCGTCGAACACAACCCGCTGTACACCTCCAGGGAACTCCGCCACCAGTTCGAAGACCACCAGGCGCGTATCGCGATTGTCTGGGACAAGGCGGCGGCAGCCCTCCGGCAGTTCCCGTCCGATATCGAGATCGACCACGTCGTGTCCGTCAATCTCCTCGAGGCCTTCCCGGCCGTCAAGCGGCTCGCCTTGCACCTGCCGGTGAAGAAACTGCGCGAGTCCCGCGAGGCGCTGACCGGCCCCGCGCCGGGAACCATTTCGTGGAAGAGGCTCCTGAGCCACGGCCCGATCGACCCCGAACACCCGCGTCCTGCGGTGAATGACCTCGCCGCCATCCAGTACACCTCGGGCACCACGGGCCGGCCCAAGGGTGCCATGCTGACCCACTTCAACCTGTATTCCAACGCCCTGCAGGGCGAGGCCTGGATGGCGGGCGCGGAGTACCGCAAGGAGATTTTCTACGCAATCCTGCCGATGTTCCACGGCTTCGGTATGACGCTCTACCTCACCTACGGCATCCGCAAGCAGGGGCTGCTGGTCCTCTTCCCCAAATTCGATCCGGACCTGGTGCTGGCGGCGATGAAGAAGTCGCCCGCAACCGTCTACTGCGCGGTCCCGCCGATCTACGAGCGCACCGCGATGGCCGCCAAGGAGAAGGGCATCTCGCTGCGCTCCTGCAAGTACTGCATCTCCGGCGCCATGAACCTGCCAGACCATGTGGTGGAGCTCTGGGAATCGGTGTCCGGCGGCCTGCTCGTGGAGGGCTACGGCATGACCGAATCCTCTCCCGTGGCGCTGGGAAACCCGTTTCACCCCACCCGCCGCAACGGCACCATCGGCGTGCCGTTTCCCTCGACCCTGATGAGGGTGGTGGACCTGCACGATCCCGCGGCCGAGGTGCCGCCGGGCCAGCCGGGGGAGCTGCTGCTGAAGGGCCCGCAGGTCTTCCAGGGCTACTGGAACAACCCGGAGGAAACCGCGAAGACCCTCACGCCAGACGGCTGGCTGCGCACCGGTGATGTGGTGACCGTGGATCCGGACGGCTTCACCACCATCGTGGACCGCGCCAAGGAGCTCATCATCTCCGGCGGCTTCAACGTCGCGCCCACCGAAGTGGAGACGGTGCTGCGGCTGCACGCCGACGTCAGGGACGCCGCTGTCGTCGGCCAGCCGCTCGAACGCGGCGGCGAGATGGTGGTCGCCGCCGTCGAGCTCGAACCGGGCAGCACCCTGCACGAGGACGCCCTCCGCGAGCACTGCCGCGAGCACCTCGCCGGCTACAAGGTCCCCAAGCGGATCGTCGCCATCGCGGACATGCCGCGCTCGATGCTCGGCAAGATCCTGCGCAGGCAGGTCCGGGAACAGGTGCTCCCGAGGCTCTGACGCGTCCGGTGCGTCCTCAGACGGTGCGCGGGGCCCGGGCCAGGTTCTCGGTGAGCTCTGCGGCATTCTGCCGCACGACGTAGGCCGGGCGGTCGCGCTCCACCCGCCAGCTCTCGGACAGCGGGCCGATGTTGACGGTGTCGAAGCCGAACTCGTCGTACAGCCTGGTCACCAGCTCCGCCGCCTCCGGGTAGTCGCTGGCCGTGGCCAGCGCACGCCGGTTGTCTGTGCCGGCCGGCGTCCCGTCCGTGGTGATCTGCGTGGACATGATGTGGTTGAAGCCCTTACCCACCTTGGACGCGGGCAGATGCTCCTGCAACAGCCCGGAGGTGGTGGCCTCGCCGTCGTCCAGGGCCGGGAATCGGCCGTCCCGTTCCCAGTAGTAGTTGTTCGTGTCGACGACGATTTTGCCGGCCAGCGGCTCCACCGGGACCTCGCCGATGTTCTTGAGCGGGACGGTGACGACGGCGAAATCGCCGGCCGCTGCCGCCTCGGCCGGCGTCGCGGCCCGGGCCTGCTGCCCCACCTCCGCGACGAGTTCCGTGAGGGTTTCCGGTCCCCGGGAGTTGCTGATCACGACGTCGTAGCCGAGCTGCACCGCCTTGCGTGCGAGCTGGCTGCCAATGTTTCCTGCACCGATGATTCCGATTGTTGTCATGTCCGGGCCAACACCGGGCCGGACGCAGATATTTCTGCGAATACGGTCCGCGGGCCGGCGGAACTCAGAGCCGCAGCCAATCCTGATTGAAATCCGGGTGCTCAAAGTAGGGCAAGGCCACGGCGTTCAGCGAGTGTGCCATCCACTCGATCGACTCCGGGATCAGCGGCCGCTCCCCGGCGGGCTCGCTGACCATTGCCGTCAGGGCAGCCTGGCGCGCGGATTCGACGATGCCGATCAGCCGCCTTTTGGCCTCGCACTCCAGCAGCAGGCGGCGTTCGTACCATTCGCCCGAAATCGAGACGGATCTGTCGCCCAGGAGCGTCCGCGCCGCAGCCTCATCTTCGGTGATGCGCTGGGACAGGAAGTCAACAATGTCCACACCTCGAGGGTACGCGCGACCCCTCGAGGCCGGATATGCGCGCGGACGCGGCTGTGCGGTGCAAGGTTTGCGCCGGATCATCCGAACGGGAAACGCACGCCGTCACCCCGCGCTCCGCCACCCCGTCACCCCAGCACATCGTCCTCGTAGCACCAGCGCCAGTCCTCGCCGGGTTCGGCGCTCCGCATGACCGGGTGGCGGGTCGCGTCGAAGTGCTTGGACGCATGGGTACCGGGCGAGGAATCGCAGCAGCCCACGTTCCCGCACGCCAGGCACATCCTGAGGTGGACCGGCGTCGTCCCTTCCCTGGCGCAATCCGCGCAGTAGGCGTCAGGGGGGACTGCCGGGGAGGACGCGGAGTCCAGATGCTCACAGATCCCGCCCGGCCGGGCAGCGCGCTCGCCGCCGCCGTCGGAGGTTTCCAGCTCCTCCAGCGATGCCTCCAGCATGGACTCTTCAACATCCAGCCGGTCCAGCACTTCGCTGAGGACCTCGTGCGCGTACTCGCCTCCGCGCCGCAGCTCCAGCACCTTCGCCCGCTCCGCGTCCAGCATCGCCAGCCGCAGTTGGGCGTAGCGCTGGCTGGGGGTCGACGCCTCCGTCGAGGGACGGCCGAGGCGTTCCCAGGCCGCGAGTCCGCGTTCCTGCGTCCTCCGCTTCAGCATCGCCATGACTTCGGGCGGATCGCTCGCGGTGCGCAGCTCCTGCAGCCGCTCGACGCCCGCCGCCGTGGCCTGCTGCATCAGCGACGCCTGGTTGAGGGCGTCCTCGCGCGGGTCCGGTCCCTGGACGCGCAGCAGCCGGACCAGCGCCGGAAGCGTGAAGCCCTGCAGCGCCAGGGTTCCGCCCACCACCACCATGGCCGCGAGGACCAGCACGGAACGGTGTTCCAAATCCGCCGGCAACACCAGCACCGCGGCAAGGGTCACCACACCGCGCATTCCCGCCCAGGACACGATGGCCGGGAATTGCCACGGCGGCGCCGGGTCGTTCCGCTGGACGGACGGGATCAGCCGCGGCAGGTAGGTTGCGGGGAACACCCAGAGCGGCCGGAGCAGCAGCACGGCCAGCAGGATCACGGCGCAGCCGGCCCAGATCCGGGCCGACCCCAGCGAATCCCCCTGGACGCCTTCGATGATGGTCCGGACCTGCAGCCCGATCAGCAGGAACACGGAATTCTCCAGCAGGAACTGCACCGTGGTCCAGTTGCTGCGCTGGCTCAGCCGCGCGGCGCCGTTGGGCATGGACGGCGCCTTCGTTCCCATCACCAGGCCGGTGACGACGACGGCGAGGACACCGGACGCGTGGATGGCCTCGGCAGGCAGATACGCCAGGAAGGGCGCCATCAGCGACGTCGAGGTGTTGATGGCAACGCTGCGGATCCGCTTGCGGAGCTCGGTCAGTACATAGGCGGCCGCAAGGCCCACCACCAGGCCGCCACCGGCCGCCACCAGGAAACCGCCGGCGATGTCGGCGGCAGAGACGGTTCCGCCGATGGCGGCGATGGCAGCGCGGAGGCAGACCAGGGCGGTCGCGTCGTTGACCAGGGACTCGCCTTCGAGGATGCTGACGATTCTGCGGGGCATCCCCACTTTCCGGGCGATGGCGGTTGCCGCGACGGCGTCGGGGGGCGCGACGACCGCGCCGAGGGCGATGGCTGCGGCCAGCGGGATTTCCGGAAACAGCCACCAGACGACAAAGCCGATACCCACCGTGCCGAAGATGACATAGCCCACCGACAGCAGTCCAATGGAACGGCGGTTCGAGCCGAAATCGAAGAGCGAGGTCTTCAGCGCCGCGGCGTAGAGCAGCGGCGGGAGCAGGCCCACCAGGACGAGTTCGGGATTCAGCTCGATCCGGGGGACGAAAGGCAGGAAGGAACCGGCGACGCCGGCCAGCACGAGCAGCAGCGGGACGGAGACGTTGATTTTCCGGCCCAGTGCGCTGCCCGCGCAGACCACCGCAACGAGTACCAGCAGTCCGAGAGCGACGTCCATAGGGCCATTCTGTCAGGTGCGGGAACGGATGCCGCCGGACGGCCCCTATAAGAAAGTCACCCGGCGGATTGGCCCAAAGGATGAATCTTCTGGCTTTGAGGTTGAGCTGGACAGGAATTGACGAAGCCGGGCCCTCTGCCGTGGATAGGGACCTGGCCGCTGCTGATAATGACGGCCGCAATCGCCTCGGCGGGCTGGAAGCCATATGTGTCCCTCGGATTCACGGTTGCCCTGCTCGCGGGCCAGCTTGTGCACGTCATTCCCGCGATGTATAGCAATGACTGGGCGATTTACCTCGGCTCCTTCATTGCCCTCGGCTTCATTCAGTGGACGGCGGGCCACAGGACGCGGCTGGTGGCCGCGGGGGCCAACGTAGCCTTCGCAGCAGTCATGACCCTGATGATGCTCTCCTGGCGGTACAGCAACGGCCTCGGTGGGTGTGGGGCCACTTACGCCGGTGACCGCTACACGTTGGTCAAGTACGGCTGGCAGCTTTTCGCCCTGCTTGCCTTCATCGCCGCCTCCTGCGCCGCCGTCGGCCTGCTTCTGGCCCTGTACCAGGAACGCGGCAGCCTGTTCCGTGCCCGGAGCCTTGCGCAGAGCAGCCTGAAGGAAACCGAAGTGGACCTGATCATAGAGCAGGAACGAACCCGGATAGCCCGCGACCTCCACGATGTCCTGGCGCACTCCCTCGCTGTGATTGCGGCGCAGGCCGATGGCACCCGCTACCTGAGCAAGGACCAGCCGAAAGCCGTGTTGAACGCCCTGGAGAACATTGCGACGTCGGCCCGGAGTGCCCTGGTGGGCGCGCAGCGCGTCATCGAGGGCGTCCGGGACGACGGCCTCGTCACGCCCCAGCCACGGCTCAGTGATGTCGAACCGCTGGTGGAACGGATGCAGGACAGCCTTAGCATCGAGCGCAGCGCAACCGGGGTGCCTGTGGAGCTTTCCGCCGGACAGCAGCTCGCGGTGTTCCGGATTGTCCAGGAATGCCTGACGAACGCTGACCCTGCATGTGGCGTCGGAGGTGCCGTCCGCCGGTTCCGGCAGCCCGGAAAGCGCCGGCGAACCAAGGGTGGGCCGCGGCCTCGCCGGGATGCGGGAACGTGCGCACCTTGCCGGCGGCTGGGTGACGGCCGGACCGGACGGCGAACATTACCGCGTGACCGTCTTTATCCCCTACGGGGCGGGGATTTCCGACGCCGGGGGCACCGCCGACGAGGACACCGGGTCGCAGCTGGTTTCTGCCGGACCATCCGCCGTGCTCCCGGACGGGTCCCGTGTGGAAGCCGGCGTCCGTGGTTGATGCCGGAGCGCGAATCTCCGTGGCGCTTGTCGATGACCAGCCGCTGTTCCGGGCCGGGATCCGGATGCTGGTCGAAATCCAGGCGGATATGGAGATGTCCGGGGAAGCCGCCGACGGCGAACAGGCAGTTGCGCTCGCCGCCGAACGCAACCCCGACGTTATGCTGATGGACCTGCGTATGCCGGTGCTCGACGGCGTCGCCGCGACCCGGCGGATAGTGCAGCAGGCGGCGGCATCCGGGAGGGCCGCGCCCAAGATCATCGCCCTGACCACCTTCAACCGGGACCAGGCCGTCGTCGAGGCTGTGCACGCCGGCGCCAGCGGCTACCTGCTCAAGAGCGCGGAAAGGGAGTTCGTGCTGGCCGCCATCCGCACCGTGTACTCGGGATATTCCGTGATCGCTCCAGGGTCGGTGCAGGCGTTGTTCCAGCACGCAGCCAGGACGCTGCCCTCCGCGGGGCCGGACCTGTCAGTGCTCGAAGTCCTCTCGGCCCGCGAACGGGACGTATTCCTGCTGGCAGCCAAAGGCCTGGGCAACGGCGAGATCGCCGAAAGCCTGTTTGTTTCCGAGGCCACCGTCAAGACGCACCTCAGGAGTGTGCTGGACAGACTGGGGCTCGGAAGCAGGCTCCAGCTGGTGGCGTTCGCCTACGAGCGCCGTCTTCTGGGCTGAGCCCTCCTGATGCGGCAACGATTCGGGAACGAATGCCGGGCAGGCAATCCGTTCGGTGCTGACCCGCCAATAATGAGGAGATGACGGCCCCCCTCAGGCACCCGGATCTCGATCGCAGCCGGCGGTCTTTAGCGCTGGTCGCTGTCACTGCCGCCCTGGCAGCTGCTGCTTCGGGATGTGCTTCCTCCGCGGGGAACGGAGAACCGCCCTGCCTCCCGCCCGCCTTTTCGGTGAACCCGTCGAGTGCGAAAGCGGGCGATAGCGTGACCGTCACGGCTCCGGACTCTGGCTGCAATCCCCGCTATGGGGTGAACGCCCGTATCCAGGTGACCGTCACGGATGCGGCAAGCGCCGAGGTGGTCAACACCACGGCCCCGATGAATGACGCCGGCGGATTTACTTACACTTTTGAGGTTACGGCTCAAGCGGCCGCCGGCGCTGCGGCTGTCACGGCCTTCCCCTACAACATCGACTGGTGCGATGACACCGGCAGGAACAACCGCGCCGATAGTAACCGTGCCGCTGGGGCTGCGGTGTCGTTGCAGCGGGCATCCTGTGTCATGCCAATGAAGCCGCTGAGCATCACCAGTTGAGGTCAGCGGGCACCAGCCCACCACGTCGAGATCGCTTCAACTGGGTATGCCCGATGCCAACGTCCCGGGTGTAGTTCCGGGATCTTCGTAGCCAGCGCTCAGCCCGTCTGGGAGAGGCCCGGATTCAGCTCCTTGCGTCAGCCACCGACTCCACCCGCCGCCCAAGCCCGCCTGAGAATGTCAATCCAATTTGAGCCCCGGTCAGCGGTAAATCGCTTCCTTGTCCGGGCCCATGGCACGGCGGGGCGGGAGTCGCCGCATTCGCCTGAATATTCACCGTGACAGATAACCTGATGTGCTGTGACAAAAATTTATGGCCGGAACTCTAGACATTGGAAATATCCCGGGCGTACCGTGAGCCAACACTCGTTTCCAGCTGGGGAGCTACGATGCATGTTGGGGAAAGCGGCGTCTGCCGTCACGTCTAAATCGGGTTGCCGGTGGCCACAGGCTGCCGGCTTTGTTATGCCGGGGCGCTCTCGCCTCGGGGTTGGGACTGGCCCTGGTGGCCGGCTCCTCCGGCCCGGGCCTGGCTCTGGTGCCGATGGCCATCCCCGGGGCACCGCCCGGCGCGGTGACCACGATCGGGGCCCTGGGGTCCCGGCCGGGCGCGACGCGGCTGCCGATCAGTATCAGCGATCAGGTCGCCGCCAGCGTCGATGTCGGGACCGGAAACCTGATGCTCTCCGTCACCGGCATTTCCCTGCCGGGGATCACCGGTGAGGTACCGCTCGGGGTGGTCTACAACTCAGAATCCACCGACACCACCGGGGCGGACGTCGCGAACCGCTGGACGCTGTCCCTGGGCGGGGCCGGATCTTTGTCCACCACGCCTTCCGGGGTTCTCCACACCGGCGGGGACGGGTATTCCTCCCTGTACACCCCGGTCGCCGGGTCCACGACGGCGTTCACGGCGCCGGCCGGCACGAAAGCTGACCTGGAGAAAAAGGCGGACGGGTCCTACACGCTCACGTCCCGGACCACGGCGACGGTGGTGGGCTTCAATGCTGACGGGCGGGTGAAATCGATGACTGACCGGAACGCCAACACCACCACCTTTGCCCCGGCGACGGGAAAAATCACCGACATCACCGCCACGAAGGGCGTGACCGGGGCCAGGTCCGCGCGCCTGTCCTATCACTCGTTCTCAAACACCCTCATCGGCTTCTCCCAGACGAGCGGGGCTGCGGCCCGGTCGGTGTCGTTCAGCCCTGACGGTTACGGGAACCTGTCCTCCTTCACGGACCTGGCCGGGAAGATCACCACGTTCACCACCAGCGGGGGCCGTCTCACCACGATCACTCCGCCGGCCGGAGGCGCCACCATGCTGAGCTACGATTCATCCGGCAGGGTGGTGCAGATCGAAAAGGTGAACACCTCCCCGGGCTCGCCCGGGAATTCGGTCACCCGCCTGGCGTACCCGTCCGCGACCCAGACCCTGGTCGCCGGACCGAACACCGATCCGGCCGTCGCGGTCGCCTCGGGCCCGCGCACCACCTACACACTGAACAGCGATCTGCGGGTTACCGCCGCGACCGATGCGATGGGCCGGGCCCGCACAGCGACCTATACGGGGGACTTCGATACCCTGACCTCTTCCCAGGGCACCGGAACGGGTTCCGGGACGACGACGAACACGTACGGGGCGAACACCGGGGAATCGATCACCGCGTCGGCGTCCCAGGGCGGCGCCGCCGGGCAGGGCGCCTACGCCAACACCGCCGCGAACACCAAGTACCTGGCGACCTCCTCCACGAACGACGCCGGGAACCAGTCCCTTTACACCTACAACGGAGCCGGGAACACCCTGAGCTCCTCGGACGCCCTCGCCGCGACGGCCACCCTCGAAGTGAACCTCGACGGAACGGCCAAGACCGCCCTCGCACCGGGGAACGGCACAAACAAAACCCAGTACGGCTACAACGCCACCAAGGAACTGACGTCCCTGACTCCGGTCACCGGGTCCTCACTCGGGGCCCGGGCTTTCACCTACGACGTCTGGGCCCGCCCGGCGACGGCGACCGACGGTCGCGGCATCACCCTGACCTACACCTACGACGGGGTCGGCCGGCTCGCCCAGACCACGTTCTCCGACGGGACCCCCGCGGTCTCCTACACCTACACCGCGAACGGCCGGGTCCAGACCCGGGTCGACGGGTCCGGGACCACCACCTACGGCTATGACCAGATGGGGCGGCTGAAGTCCCGGGAAAACACCGCTGGCGGCGGGACCATCACCTACGCCTACGACAAGGCCTCGAATCTGGTCTCCACCACCGACACCCGCGGGACCACCTCCTATGCTTTCGATGACTCCGGGGTCATGACCGAATTGACTTATCTGATCTCCGGGGTGCAGAAGACCCTCGCGGTCGCCACCGATGACCGTGGACGCCGGACCGACACCTGGCTGCAGGCCTCCCAGTCCCGCAGCAGCTGGAAGGCCTACACCCACACCGATTACGACCGTACCGGCCGGATCACCCGGGTCACCTCCAAAGCCGGGGAAGGCGACACGAACAACACCACCGTCGTCGACCTGTCCTACTGCTACTCCGCCGGCTCCACCGCCCCGACCTGCCCGACCACGACGGCCGCGGACCGGGCCAAGATCCAGTGGACGAAGAACAACCTCACCGGCGTAGCCACCGCCTACACCTACGACAAGGCCGGGCGCCTC
>NZ_JAXCID010000037.1:0-42727 GCF_035985125.1 Arthrobacter sp. CG_A4
CCCAGAGACCCTGCCGAATCCCGGGAACCGGCCCGGCGATTTAAACCCAAAATCGAGAACCCGCCGCTACCCGACTAATGACCCACGCACCTAGCCACAAGAAACCCCCGTCCACTCCGGACGGGGGTTTCTTGCGTGCGGGGGAGGGGCGGGCCCGGGCGGACCCACGCTGGCGGGGCAGCAGCGGCGGGCCCGTCACGCACAGCAGAATTCAGGCAACCAGGGGAGCGTCCGACGGCGGAAACCCGCCTCAGCCCGCGGTGTGTCCGCCCATAACCCTGCGCCGCGTGACGCCGTCGTCGATCTGAGGGGGGGCTGGTGGGCAAGAACACCGACTGGCAGCACCCCCGGGCACGCAAAAGGGCCGCCACCGGCTGGTGACGGCCCTCCTGCTGGGGATACTGCCCGAAGCGCTACTCGACCGTGTCGGCCAGGGTGCCCAGGTACAGCTGGATGACCTTGGGATCCTTCATGAGCTCACGGCCGGTGCCGGTGTAGGCGTCCTTGCCCTGGTCCAGCACGTAGCCCCGGTCACAGATCTGCAGGCAGCGTCGTGCGTTCTGCTCCACCATGATCACGGAGACGCCGGCACGGTTGATCTCGTGGACCCGGAGGAAGGTCTCATCCTGCTTGACCGGGGAGAGGCCCGCCGAGGGCTCATCGAGCAGCAGCACGGCCGGATCCATCATCAGGGCCCGGCCCATGGCCACCATCTGGCGTTCGCCGCCGGAGAGTGAACCGGCCCGCTGGGCGCGCCGCTTGCCAAGTTCCGGGAAGAGCCCCGTGACGAAATCGAAGCGCTCCGCGAAGTCCTTGGGCCGCTGGAACATGCCCATCTGCATGTTCTCCTCGATGGTCAGGGCTGCGAACACGTTGTTGTTCTGCGGAACGAAGCCCACGCCCCGGCTGACCAGCTTGTTGGCCTTGAGCCCGGTGATGTCCTGGCCACGGACCACAACTGAACCCGAGTGGACCTTGACCAGCCCGAACATCGCCTTCAGCAGCGTCGACTTGCCGGCGCCGTTGGGGCCGATGATGCCGATCAGCTCACCCTTGCGGGCCTCGATGCTGCAGCCGTTGAGGATGTTCACTCCGGGGATGTAACCGGCCACCAGGTCGGTGACCTTGACCACCGAATCCTCATCATGGACGGGCTTGGCGGCGGGGGCCGCGCTGGTGGCGCTCATTGTGTGTCCTTCTCTGTGCGGTTCGGCTCGTCGGCGCTGCGCCTGCCATGCGTCGTCCCGTTGGCCTCCGGCGCAGCCGCCTCGGCCGCAATGACGTCGGCGGCGATGAGGCCGGCGTTTTCGGTGCCGACGATCGACTCCTCGTCGGCTTCGAGCTCGGCGGCGAGCTCCTTGATGCCCTCCGCATCGCCCAGGTCCACATCGTGGTGGGCGCCCAGGTAGGCGTCAATCACGGCCGGGTTCTTCATCACCTCGGCGGGCGGGCCTTCGGCCACGATCTTGCCTTCGGCCATGACCACCACCCAGTCGGCGATGTGGCGGACCATATGCATATCGTGCTCGACGAACAATACGGTCATGCCCTCGGCCTTGAGGTTCTTGATGTGGTCCAGCAGGGATTGCGTCAGGGCCGGGTTCACACCGGCCATCGGCTCGTCCAGCATGACCAGCTTGGGCCGCACCATGAGCGAACGGGCCATCTCCAGCAGCTTGCGCTGGCCGCCGGAGAGGGACGCGGCGTAGTCGTCCTTCTTGGCGTCGAGCTTGAACTTCTCCAGCAGCACGTTGGCTTCTTCGGTGATTTTCTTTTCCTGGCCGCCCCAGATTCCCTTGAACAGGGCCTTGGAGAGCCGCTCGCCGGACTGTTCGGAGGCGCCGAGGCGCATGTTTTCCATGACGGTGAGCTTGCCCATGACCTTGGTCAGCTGGAACGTGCGGACCATACCCATGCGGGCAACCTTGTACGAGGAGACGCCGGCAATGCTGTTGCCTTCGAACTGCCACTTGCCCGAGTTGGGCGTGTCGAAGCCGGTGAGCAGATTGAACAGGGTGGTCTTGCCCGCGCCGTTGGGGCCGATCAGCGCCGTGATCTTGTGCCGCGGAATTTCAAGGTATTCGACGTCGACGGCGTTGATGCCGCCGAAGCTGCGGGTGACGTTCTCCGCCACCACGATCGGATCGCGCTTCTTGCAGCCGGGCGCTATCTCCCCGGCGGCAATCGGACGCGTATCCGTCATGTAGTCAATGGTCTCTGTGCTGCTTGTGGTGCCTGTAGTGCCAAATTCTTCGCTCTGCGTACTCATGCGAACGCCAGCTCCTTCTTGTTGCCGAAGACGCCCTGGGGCCGGAAGATCATCAGCAGCATCAGCGCGATACCCACGAGGATGTACCGCAGCTGGCCGGCCTGGACTGTGTTCAGCCAGGTCACGGCGCCGGATTCGATCAGGCCATACAGGACGCCCTGTGTGAGGGACAGCACCACCCAGAAGATCATCGCGCCGACGACGGGCCCCAGCACCGTGCCGAGGCCGCCGAGCAGCAGGCAGGTGTAGAGAAAGAACGTCAGCTCCGTGCCGTAGTTGGCCGGCTGGACCGCGCCGCGGGGGAGCGTAAAGACCATTCCCGCCAGCGCGCCGAGCACACCGCCGATGATGAGGGCCTGCATCTTGTAGGCGTACACGTTCTTGCCCAGGGAGCGGACGGCGTTTTCGTCCTCGCGGATGCCCTTGAGGACACGGCCCCATGGGCTGCGCATCAGGAGCCACACCAGGGTGCAGCAGATGATGACGACAATCCAGGCGACGACGCGGATGAAGAAGTCCCTGTTGTTCATGCCCAGGTAGGAGCCCTCGGGGAAGGGGTTCATGGCATAGAACCCGCCCTCGAAGGCGGCAAGGCCGTTGGCCGAGCCGGTCACGGCGGTCAGCTGGTTGGTGGTGACGATGTAGCGGACGATTTCCGCCGCGGCGATCGTCACGATGGCCAGGTAATCGGCGCGCAGCCGGAGGGTTGGAATACCCAGGAGTAGGGCGAAGATGGCCGCGGCGACCACCGCGATCAGCAGCCCCACGAAGAACGGGGCGCCGAAGGTCAGAGTGGAGATGGCGAAGCCGTAGGCACCCACCGCCATGAAGCCGGCCTGGCCGAAGTTGAGCAGGCCGGCGTAGCCGAAGTGAACCGCAAGGCCGAGCGCGGCGAGGGCGTAGGCCGCCGTCGTCGGGCTGAACAGTTCCCCTGCAGCGCTTGAAAGAATGAATCCGAAGTCCATGGCTGTCTCCTAACCCACGCGCTCGCGACGGCCCAGGATACCCTGGGGCCGGATCAAGAGGACAATAATCATGATGAACAGTGCTCCCACGTATTTGAGGTCGGCGGCGAGGCCGAACACGGTGGTCAGCTCCACGAAGATGCCGACAATGATGGATCCGAGCAGGGCGCCCCAGACCGTGCCGAGACCACCCAGGGTGACGCCGGCGAAGATGAGTAGCAGGATCTGCGAACCCATGTCGAAGGTGACACCGGGCCGGTAGTAGGCCCAGAGGATGCCGCCGAGGGAGGCCAGCATGCCGCCGGTGACCCAGACAATCCGGATGACCGAGTCGACGTCGATGCCGGAGGCCGCTGCCAGGGCCGGGTTGTCGGCCACCGCGCGGGTGGCTTTGCCGAGCCGGGTTTTGAGCAGGACAACACCAAGGATGGCGATAACGACGGCGCTGATTACGAGGGACCAGAGGTTGTTGGGGGAGATGGAGACCGGGCCGATCTGGATTTCCGCGCTCTGGGCGAACGGCAGCTGTTGTGTGGCGCCGCCGAAGAAGAACTGGATCACGTAGCGGACGGCCAGGGCGAGGCCGATGCTGACGATCATCATCGGAACCAGGCCGGTGCCGCGGCGGCGCAGCGGCTTCCACAGGCCGGCGTCCTGGACGTAGCCGAATAGTCCGCCGCCGAGCAGGGCAAGCACGATCGCCAGCCAGAACGGCAGGTTCATGGCGTTGAAGGCGAAGACCAGGACAGCGCCGAGGGTGACCATTTCACCATGGGCGAAGTTGGTCAGTCCGGTGGTGCCGAAGATCAGCGATAGGCCCACCGATGCCAGAGCCAACAGGAGGCCGAAGCTCAGGCCCGCGACAAGGCGGTTGATCAGGTTCTGGCCGAAATCCTGTTGCTGCACAACGATGCCCTCGCCGAAGGCGAAGATCACGGAGAGGTTGGAGGTCTGGCTGAAGGTGACCTTGCGGGGGTTTTCCTGGCCGTCGGCGAGCTTGATGCCATCCGGAAGCGTGGAATCATCCAGCTTGACCTCATAGGTGCCCTGGGTGGGGACGCCGATGGTCCAGGCGCCGTTGGCACCCGATTTCGCGGTTCCCGTGAAGTCACCGCTTGTGGCGGAGATGGTGACGTCAGCGATCGGCGTACGGTCATCGCCGCGCAGGAAGCCGCTGATGCTGTTCTGGAACGTGGTTGCCGACGGGGATGGTGCCGGCGAGGGGGTCGTGGCGGCCGATGCCGGGGCGACGATCAGCAGTAGTGCTGCCACGGCGGCGAAAACAGCCCCCACAGCTTTCAGCAGTCTGCCGCGCCGTCTCAGCAACAGGCCTCTCGGTGTACTTCTCAAAATGAAAACCTCCACAGGGGGGTGGTGTGGGTTGCGCCTTTGCAACCGCTGCGAACAGTCAGGGTGACGAGGGGTGGTGCGTTATGCGATGCGGTTGGAGCGGTACAGCTTGTGATATCCGTCACCCTGCTTGGCCAATGTTACAGCCCGTTCAGGGCAAAGAATGCCGTCGCGAGCAGGCAGAACGTCGCGATCCGGTAACAACCGTGTAGCTCGGCACTCAGCACGATTTACCCGTGCTAAAGAAAACTTTTGTTGATTCCGAGTATGCCTAAACAATCGCTCTGCGCAAGGGGCTGCCGCAGATCACGGTTGGGTTGCGGCAGGTCCTTCCCGGGAACTAACACTGCCGGTCAGCCGTGGAAATTGGTAGCGTGGGATGTAGGCAATCGCCCGCAGTTCACCACCGGAACATCATCCACCCCCTTTATTTGGAGGACACCAGTAATGGCACTTGGCGGAAACCCAGTCTTCAACGGAAAGAATTTCCGTGGAGCAACCCAGGCACCGCCTGCCCCGCAGGCCTACGGCCAGGGCCCCTACGGCCAGGCACCGGGCCAGGTCATGAACGGCCAGGGCTGGAACGCTGCCCAGCAGGGCATGACCCAGGACCAGCTCCAGGACATGTACAACCGGCCCGCCGCCGGCCCTGCGGACACGGGACGTATGACTTACGACGACGTCATCGTCAAGACCGCGCTCTGCCTTGGCGCCGTGATCGCCGGTGCGGCCGTTACCCTCGTGGTGGCGCCCGGCCTGGCCAATCTGCTGATGATCGTCGGCGCGCTGGGCGGATTCGCGCTCGCCCTCGTCAACACCTTCAAGAAGCAGCCCTCACCGGCGCTCATCCTGGCCTACGCCGCACTGGAGGGCCTTTTCCTCGGCGGCCTGACCCGGATCCTCGACGGAATGTTCCCGGGCGTCGGCCTGCAGGCCGTGATCGGCACCCTGTCCGTATTCGCCGTGACTCTGGTGCTCTTCAGGAGCGGCAAGGTCCGGGCTACCCCGAAGGCCATGCGTTTCTTTATGATCGCCATGATCGGCTACGCGGTCTTCGCGCTGGTCAACATGGTCATGGTGTGGACCGGCGCCGTTAAATCCCCCTTCGGCCTGAGCACCAGCGTCGAAATCTTCGGCATCCCGCTGGGCGTTTTCATCGGCGTGCTGGCGATCGGCCTGGCCGCGTTCTCGCTGATCATGGACTTCACCAGCATCGAAGCCGGCGTCCGCAACGGCGCCCCGCAGCGCTTCGCCTGGACCGCGGCCTTCGGCCTGACAGTGACCCTGGTCTGGCTCTATGTGGAAATCATCCGCCTGCTCTCAATCCTCCGCGGCAACGACTAGCCGTAGCGGCTAACTGTCAGTCACAGACAACAGACTGTTAGTCACAGACAAGAGCGGGCCCCGCCAGACGGCGGGGCCCGCTCTGCTTGTGTCCGGTTGGCGCTTGACCGGCCCGCGCTTGACCGGCCCGCGCTGCACCGGCCCGCGCTGCACCGGCCCACGGAATCATCCGCACGTCACCGTCCAACAGACTCATTCGCGCCGGGGAGGAACCAAGCTCAGCTCAGCCGCTCCAGCACCACCGCCATGCCCTGCCCGCCGCCGACGCACAGGGTGGCCAGGCCCAGGCCCGCGTCCCGTTCCCGAAGCCCGTTCAGTAAGGTGGTGGTCATCCGGGCGCCGGTCATGCCGAACGGGTGGCCCAGGGCGATGGCACCGCCGTGGATATTGAGCTTGTGGTGATCGATTCCGAGTTCCTTGGCGCTCGCGACCACCTGGACGGCGAAGGCCTCGTTGAGCTCCACGAGGTCGATGTCCCCGATGCCCAGCCCCGCAAGCGTCAGCGCCCGCCGGGTCGCCTCGACAGGGCCCATGCCCATGAGTTCGGGGGACAGGGCGCTGACGCCGGTGGAGACTATCCGTGCGAGCGGTTCCAGCCCGAGTTCGCGGGCCCGCACATCGCTCATCACGACGACGGCGGCGGCGCCGTCGTTCAGCGGGCAGGCGTTGCCGGCAGTGACCGTGCCCGAGCCGCGGAAAACGGGCTGCAGGGCGCTGACGGACTCGAATGTGACGCCCGCCCGGGGAGAATCGTCCCGGTCCACCACGGTGCCGTCCTTGCGGGTGTAGGGCGTGATCTCCCGGGCGTAGAAGCCCGCGGCGATGGCCGCTTCGGCCCGGTTCTGGCTCAGCACCGCCCAGGCGTCCTGGTCCGCCCGGCTGATGCCGTAGCTCGTGGCGACATTCTCGGCCGTCTGGCCCATGGAAAGGTAGATGTCCGGCATCCGACCGCCCAGCCGGGGGTCGGTCCACGGCGTGTTAGCGGCGGCCCGGGCCGCGGTGCGCTGCCGGGCGGCGTCGAAGAGCGGATTGTGGGTGCCGGCGTCGGTCTCCCCGGCCCCGGCCCAATCGCGGTAGCGGGACACGGCCTCCACCCCGGCGGAGACGAACGCGTGCCCCTCGCCGGCCCGGATGGCGTGGAACGCCATCCGAAGGGTCTGCAGGCTGGAGGCACAGAATCGGTTGATGGTGGCGCCGGGGACGTTGTCCAGTCCAGCCAGGATGGTCACCACGCGGGCCATGTTGGAGCCGGCTTCCCCGCTTGGCTCGGCACAGCCAAGATAGAGGTCATCCAGGCCGCGGCCGGTGGGGTCCGCGGCGTCGAAGGACGGGATCCGGGCCAGGGCCGCGGTCACCATCGCGGCGGCCAGGTCGTCGGGCCGCTCGTCTTTCAGCGTGCCCTTGAAGGCGCGCCCGATGGGGCTTCTGGCAGTGGAAACGATCACGGCGTCGGGCATGCGCCCAGCCTACGCCCCGGTCATCCCACGCGGATGGCACCCGCCGCCGGGCGCACGCCGAAGATGTCCGGTGCGGCATATCCGGCCCGGGCGAAGGCGCGTTCGACGGCGGCCCGGACCCGCTGCTCCGCGTCCACCGGGGTGAGCGCAATCGCCGAGCCGCCGAAGCCGCCCCCGGTCATCCGGGCGCCGATCGCGCCGGCGGAGCGCGCGGTCTCCACCGCAAGGTCCAGCTCGGGGCAGGAGATGTCAAAGTCGTCCCGCATTGAGGCGTGGCTGGCGTCGAGCAGCGGGCCGATCGCCGTCGGACCTGCGCTGCCGAGGAGCGCTACGGCCTGCAGTACGCGGTCATTCTCCGTGACCACATGCCGCACACGGCGGAACGTTACCGGATCCAGCAGGGCGCTGGCGTCCCCCAGATCCGCGGGCCGGACGTCGCGCAGGGCCTGGACCCCGAGCACTTCGGCGCCCAGTCCGCAGGAGGCGCGCCGGGAGGCGTAGCCGCTGCCGGCATGGGAGTGCGACACCCTGGTGTCGATCACGAGCGTGACCAGCCCGGCGCTTTCGGCGTCGAACGGCACCAGGCGGAGGGACTGGTCCCGGCAGTCGAGGAAGATGGCGTGGCCCGCAGCGCCGCGCAGGGACGCGGACTGGTCCATGATGCCCGTGGGGGATCCGACGAAGTCGTTTTCCGCGCTCTGCGTGGCCAGGACCATGTCCTCGGCGCCGAGCCCCGCAGCGGTGAGCTCGTTGAGCGCGCAGACGACGGCGCACTCGATGGCATGGGAGGAGGACAGCCCGGCGCCCCGGGGGACATCTGAGTCCAGCAGCAGGTCCAGCCCGGGGATGCGGACTCCGCGCTGCTGCAGGGCCCACAGGACGCCCAGCGGGTACTTGGTCCAGCCGCGCGCCGTTGCGCGCTGCAGGGCGCCGGCATCCGCCGTCGTCAGTCCCTGGTTGCCGAAGGTGGACAGCAGCCGCAGCGTGGAGTCCGGCCGGACGCGGACCGCCACCCGGGCGGCCCTGTCGATGGCGAAGGGCAGCACGTAACCCTCGTTGTAGTCGGTGTGTTCGCCAATCAGGTTGACGCGGCCGGGCGCCCGCCACACGCCGTCGGGTGCCGCGCCGAAGACGGATTCGAAGCGGGCCGCAAGGTCCTCCGTGCTGGTCATGGCTCCACGGTATACGGCTTGGTGTTCGGCTCGGTACGGTGGTGCCATGGACCTGACAAACTCATCCTCCCTTCACGCCGCTGATAGCGGGGCCCCCGGCGGACCCCGCGCTGCCGCCCTCGACGGCTCCCCGCGGCGCTACGCCTCGGGAAGGCAGTACGAGCTGCGGCGCGGCGACGCGCTCGCCGTCGTCACCGGACTGGCCGCCGGCCTCCGGCTGTACAGCCGCGGCGGCACGCAGCTGACCGAAAGCTACGGCGACGAGGAGATCCCGCCGGGCGCCACCGGGATCACGCTGGCGCCGTGGGCCAACCGGGTGGAAGACGGCGTCTGGCACCTCAACGGCAAAAAGCAGCAGCTGGACATCACCGAGGTCGCGAACAACAACGCCAGCCACGGGCTGCTGCGCAATTCCACCTACGATCTCGTGGACGAGTCCGAATTTTCCGTGACACTGGAAGCGGCAATTTTCCCGCAGCACGGCTACCCGTTCCTGCTGCGCCACCGGGTGCGCTACGAACTGGCCGACGACCTCGGCCTGGTGGTCCGGCAGACGCTCATCAACGACGCGCCGGAGCCGGCACCGTTTGTCCTGGGCGCCCATCCCTACCTCCGGCTGGGCGAGGTGCCGAGTGAGGACCTCACCGTGACGGTCCGCGCCCGGACCCGGCTGGTGACGGATGACCGCCTGATCCCGCGCGGTACCGAACCGGTGGGCGGCGACTTCGACCTGCGCGCCGGCCGGCCCGTAGCCGGTCTGGACCTCGACTCCGCCTTCACGGACCTGGAGTTCGACGGCGGCCTCGCCCGGCACACGCTCCGCGCCCCGGACGGGCGGAGCGTGACCCTGTGGCAGGACGCGACCTGCGGCTACGTCCATGTCTTCGTGACCACAAACTTCCCGGGCCGGCCCAAGGCGGTGGCGATCGAGCCCATGACCGGGCCGGCCAACGCCTTCAACAGCGGCGACGGCCTGCGCTGGCTGGACCCGGGCGAGCGGTTCACCATGACATGGGGTATCAGCGCTTCCCTGGATCAGTGCCTGGATCAGGGGTTTTCGCATCCGGCCGCCGCTGGTGAATCATAGGGTTATGACGCCAGCTGACGACGCCGCCCCGCAACGCCCTGCAGATACTGCCCAGGTTCCCCGCCGGGCACTCACGGACAGTGAGCTGGACCAGGACATTCCCTACGGCGTACGGATGGCGGCCTCCTGGGCCTGGCGGATCGGCCTTATCCTGCTGGTAGCCGGTGCGCTGGTCTGGCTGCTCGGCAGGGTGAGTTTCCTGATTATCCCGGTCATGGTGGCAGCCCTGCTGGCGGGCCTGCTCAGCCCCGTCACGCGCTGGCTGACACGGCACCGGGTGCCCAGGGGCCTCTCCGTAGCGGTCACCGTCCTCGGCTTCCTCGGAGTCATCGCCGGCGCGCTGACACTCGTGGGCCGGCAGCTTGCGACCGGATTCGGCGAACTGTGGACAGAGGCGCTCGCCGGGGTCCAGCAGGTCCAGGCCTGGCTCTCCGAGGGCCCGCTGCACCTGACGGCGGCCCAGATCGACCAGTACATCAAGGAAGCCTCCGCGGCGCTGCAGACCAACAGCAGCAGCATCCTGAGCGGGGCGCTGAACTTCGGCAGCACCGCAGGACACTTCGCCGCCGGCCTGGTCCTGGCGTTGTTCGTCCTGATCTTCTTCCTGCTCGAAGGCGACCGGATCTGGGCGTTCATCGTCCGCCTGCTCCCCCGGAAGGCCCGTGCCGCCGCGTACGGGGCCGGCCGCAAGGGCTGGACCTCGATGGTCAGCTACGCGCGGATCCAGATGTTCGTGGCTTTCGTGGACGCCATCGGGATCGGTGCCGGTGCCGCCATCATTGGTGTTCCGCTGGCGCTGCCGCTGGGCGTCCTGGTGTTCCTGGGCTCCTTCATCCCGATCGTCGGCGCCCTCGTCACCGGCGCTGTTGCCGTTCTGCTGGCCCTCGTGGCCAACGGCCCGGTCAATGCCCTGATCATGCTGGGGATCGTGCTGCTGGTGCAGCAGTTCGAGAGCCACATCCTGCAGCCGCTCGTGATGGGCAAGGCCGTGTCGCTGCATCCCGTCGCCGTGATCCTGTCCGTCGCGGCCGGCTCCTACCTCGCCGGTATCCCCGGGGCCCTCTTCTCCGTGCCGATCCTGGCCGTAGCAAACTCGTCGATTCGCTATATTGCCGGCAGAACGTGGGAACATGATGAGGTGCTGGCGGCCGCGGGTCTTCAGGCCGTCCTTGCCCCGGCAGCCGGCACAGAGAACACCGTGCGGGACGTCCGCCTGCCGAGTCAAGCCCCCGGCAGCGGCGATGGCGCCGCACAGCACCGCGGTGCCCCGGGCGGCGATGCCGGACGGGACACCGGGGCCTGACGTACCGTCCGGACCGCAGCCTGATCCGAGAAGGAGACTAGTTAGTGAACAACCTTGAGAGCCTGCCCGTCACGCTGGACGATGTCCTGGCGGCGCAGAAGCTGCTCGACGGGATCATTACCCGGACGCCGGTCGAATCCTCCCGGGCCCTCGGAACCATGGTGGGCGCCGAGGTCTACCTCAAGTGCGAGAATCTGCAGCGCGCCGGCTCCTTCAAGGTCCGCGGCGCTTACGTGCGGATGGCTAAACTTTCCCCGGCGGAAAAGAAGCGCGGCGTCGTCGCGGCCTCTGCCGGCAACCACGCCCAGGGCGTCGCGGTCGCGGCGAAGAGTCTCGGCATCAAGGCCCGCATCTACATGCCCCTCGGTGTTGCCCTGCCCAAGCTCGCGGCCACCCGAAGCCACGGGGCTGAAGTGGTGCTGCACGGCCACAACGTGGACGAGGCCCTCGCCGAGGCGAAGCGCTACGCCGATGAGACCGGCGCCGTCTTTGTCCACCCCTTCGACGACGTCGACGTCGTTGCCGGCCAGGGCACGGTGGGCCTCGAAATCCTCGAACAGATCCCCGACGTGGACACCATCCTGATGGGAGTCGGCGGCGGCGGGCTGCTCGCCGGCGTGGCCGTGGCCGTCAAGGCCAGGGCCAAGGAACTCGGCCGTGAAATCCGGATCATCGGGGTCCAGGCCGAAAACGCAGCCGCCTACCCGCCGTCGCTCGCCGCGGACGCGCTGGTCCCGCTCAAGCGCGTCTCCACCATGGCCGACGGCATTGCCGTCGGCCGGCCCGGCCAGCTGCCCTTCAGCATCATCCGCGAACTGGTCGACGACGTCGTCACCGTCAGCGAGGACGCCCTGGCCCGCGCGCTGATCTTCCTGCTGGAACGCGCCAAGATGGTGGTGGAGCCCGCTGGCGCCGTGGGCATCGCGGCGCTGATGGAAGGCAAGATCGAGCGTCCCGGAACCGTCGCCGTCGTCCTCTCCGGAGGCAACATCGACCCGATGCTGATGCTCAAGGTCATCCAGCGCGGGCTCTCCGCCGCCGGCCGCTACATGACCGTGCGGATGATGCTGGACGACCGTCCCGGTTCGCTGGCCACGATCGCCCGGATCATCGCCGAGAACGACGCCAACGTCACCGGTCTGGACCACACCCGGGTGGGCGGGTCTATCAGCATGGGCGACGTCTCCATCACGGTGAACCTGGAAACCAAGGGCCACGAGCACTGCGAGCAGGTCCTCGCGGCACTCCGGGCCGAGGGCTTCCAGCCGATCGTGGTTCACTAGGGTCCATGATGCTTGACTCCACGCGCAACGACAGGCCCCCGTCCGCCGAAACGACTGCGGTGCGTGCCCGGAAGGGCCTGCTGGTGGTGGGCTCGTTCGTGCTGCTGCTGTATCTGATCGAAATCGTCAATACCCTGATGCTGCATACCCTCAACGGGACCTTCGGGCTGCGGCCGCGGCGGCTCGACGGGATCTTGGACATCCTGACGTTTCCGCTGCTGCACGCCAATCTGGCGCACCTCTTCTCCAACACGCTGCCGCTGGTCATCTTCGGCTTCCTCGTGTTCCTGTCCGGCCGGCGGGTGTTCGCCACGGCCCTGGCCTCGAGCTGGCTGGGATCCGGGGTGATGGTGTGGCTGATCGGCGGCTTCAACATCACCGTGGGGGCGTCCGGCCTGGTCTTCGGGCTCTTCGCGTTCCTGCTGGTGCGCGGCTTCTTCAACCGCAACTGGTGGCAGATTCTGCTGTCCGTCGTGCTGTTCTTGAGCTACGGCGGCATCCTCTTCGGCATCCTGCCGTCCGTGGCGAGCTTCGTTTCCTGGCAGGCGCACCTCGGCGGCGCCATCGGGGGCGTCCTGGCCGCCCTGCTCCTGAGCAACCGGCGCGCCGGAACGCAGCTCAGCGGGCGTTAGCACTACGACGCCGGCCCGCCGGCTGGTGGGCATTTTCTTTAGTTCGTCACGGGTCCGGGCGCTGCCCGACCGGGCTCTGGGACATGCCCCGCGCCGGGGGCAGCGGGCGGACATAGTGTCATTGTGCCCGGTCCCGGGTGCGAAAAATGGACATGTCCCCTGCGGCGAAGCCAGATTCCGGGCCGCCGGACCCGCCCAACGCTTGGCCGGACCAGCCCAACGCGACGGGCTGCGACGTTCCTGCCCAGTTACTTCGGCGCCCCGCGCCACAAGCCAGCGGGAATCCGGGCCTTCCCCGGGCCGATAGGAGCTGTGGCGGCAAGTAACCGGGAAGGAGCGCCGCCAACGAAACCTGCGGCTGGCCAGGTCAACGAAAACAGCCAGCGGGCGGAACGTGCCCGCCGGGCCGGAGCTGTCCCGCTGGACTGGACAATTGGATTGCTCACCCGCCCAAAAGGACATGCCCAGCGCCGGGGGCAGCGGATGGACATAGTGTCATTGTGTCCGGTCCCGGGTGCTAAAAATGGACATGTCCCGCTGGACTGGACAATTGGACTGCACACCCGCCCAAAAGGACATGCCCAGCGCCGGGGGCAGCGGATGGACATAGTGTCATTGTGCCCGGAACTCGCCCCTTGGTGTGAAGAATACCCGGTCCCGGGTGCGGAAAATGGGCATGTCCCGCCGGCGCGAAAAGGTCCGGGCTCCGTTTGACCCCCGACGAACGAACAAAAATGACCGCCAGGGCCGCGGAAAGCAGAAAGTCCCCGCCGAGGCAGGGACTTTCCGGTGGGTCGGTAGGTGCGGGTGTCAGCCGGCGTACGGCTTGGCGGAGATGATCTCCACCGGGATGACCTTGCCGTTCGGGGCAGTGTAGCTGAGCTTGTCGCCCTGCTGGTGGCCGACGATGGCCGCGCCCAGCGGGGACTTTTCGCTGAAGACGTCGAGGTCTGAGTCGCCGGCAATTTCACGGGACCCGAGCAAGAAGGTCTCCTGCTCGCCGGCGATCCTGGCAACGACCAGCATCCCGGGCTCGACGATTCCGTCATCAGCCGGGGATTCGCCCACGTGCGCGTCCCGGAGCAGCGCGGTCAGCTGGCGGATCCGGGCCTCGATCTTGCCCTGCTCCTCCTTGGCCGCGTGGTAGCCGCCGTTCTCCTTGAGGTCGCCTTCCTGGCGGGCCGCTTCGATCTTCTGCACGATTTCCGCCCGGCCGGGGCCGGAGAGGTGGTCCAGCTCTGCCTTCAGGCGGTCAAAAGCTTCCTGGGTGAGCCAAGCTGCTGTTGCGCTGTTGGTGGTAGACATGGACTTCTCCTTATGGTCAAACAAGCAAAGACCCCGCCACGGCGGCCACTTTTGGGACTCAGCAACCAGCTCGGCGGGGAAAAGGTATTGATCCATTGTAGTCAATCCTGTGGATATACCAAAGAAGCCTGCGGTGTGGATCACACCGTAGTACCCGCCACTGCGGCAACCCTTGTCGAGGTCGAGGTCGAGGTCGAGGTCGAGGTCGAGGTCGATATCGAGGTCGGGGTCGGGGCCGGGGTCGGGGTGGCGGGGCTACTCGGCGGCGTCGGGAAGCCAGCAACTGTCGACGACGCCGGACACAGCCTGGGATTCCGTGCGGAGGAGCGCCCGGTGGGCGGTGGTGCGGCCGCCGTCGGAGCCGGCGTCGGTGGCATTGGGGGCGATGTCCACGACTTTCCAGCCGACCACCGCGAACTTGGCATCCAGCGCCTTGACGGCGCATTTGGCGTCCGTTGACGGTTCCTTGGTGACCTGGAAATCAATCTCCGCCACGGTGGCGTCCGGAGTGCTGTAGCCGATGTCCTTGAAGGTGATGCTCTCCGTGGCATTCGAGGTCGAGATCCAGGCCATGAACCCGATCCCCCCCGCGAGGGCGGCAACCAGGATGGCCCGCCTGGCACTGCCGCCCAAGGCGCGCTTTTTGCCGCCGTAACGATTGGCTAGGTTGGTAGACGCCGACGCGGGCGCGGCAGGCTGATCCTTGGAAGTCACCAGTCCAGTTTAGGCTGGATCGGGACGGGCATTGTCCGCGCCGCCGCTGCGGCCCGTATTCCCGCCAGAAGACCCGCAGCAGCAGTTCCGCAGCAGCAGTTCCGCACTCGAAGTCCCGCATCATCAGTCCCGCACACGAAGACCCGTAGAAAGAGGAGCCGTCCCACGATGACAGCGTCCCCCAGCCCGTCCGCGCCGCTTCGGCTGCTGGCCGTCCACGCCCATCCCGACGACGAGTCCAGCAAGGGCGCCGCCACCATGGCGATGTACGCCGCGGCCGGCGTCGACGTCCTGGTGGCGACCTGCACCGACGGCTCCCGCGGTGACATCCAGAACCCTGAGATGGAAGGCAAGCCGCACCCCAAGCGCGACATGGCCGGCGCCCGGCGGCTCGAGATGGACCGCGCCGCCGGGGTCCTCGGTGTCAGTCAGCGCTGGCTGGGATTCGTCGATTCGGGGCTGCCGGAAGGCGATCCGCTGCCGCCGCTGCCGGTGGGCTCTTTCGCGACGTTGCCGCTGGAGCGGGCGGCTGCGCCCCTGGTCCGGCTGGTCCGGACGTTCAGGCCGCAGGTGATCCTCAGCTACGACGAGAACGGCGGGTATCCGCACCCGGACCACATCATGGCGCACCGCGTCGCGGTCGAGGCGTTCGAGGCGGCCGGCGATCCGGCCCGGTACCCGGGAACCGGCGAGGCCTGGGCGCCCAGCAAGCTCTACTACGACCGCGCCTTCAGCCCCGAACGCTTCCGCGCCCTGCACTACGCGCTGGAGGAGTCCGGGCTCCAGTCGCCCTACGCCGAAAGGCTCGCCGCGTGGCTTGAGACCGACGCGGAAGGCCACACGCCGCCGGCGCCGACCCACCCCACCACCACGCAGATCGAGTGCGGGGACTTCTTTGAAGCCCGGGACGACGCCCTGCGCGCCCACCGCACCCAGGTGGACCCGGGTGGCTTCTTCTTCGCCGTGTCACCGGCGATGCAGCGCCGCGTCTGGCCATGGGAGGACTACTCGCTGATCCAGTCCAGGATCCCTGCCGATCTGCCCGAAAAGGACTTCTTCGCCGGGCTAAGATAGACCCGGCAGGCAATTTACATGCCGCGTGGAACTGCGTAGCAGGGAAGTTGCAGCGAGCCGGAACAGCAGTCGTCCAGAAGTAGCCCCGAAGCCCCGGCCTCGGGCCGCTATCAGTCCCACAGAAGGTTTTATCCGTGCATTCCATGCTCACCGCTCTGGCAACAGCCCCGGCGCCCGCCCCATCACCGTCGCTGCGTCCGGGACTTTCCCAGGACCAGGTGACACCCGGCCTCCTGGGCTTCCTGCTGACAGCCTTCATTGTGCTGCTGACGGCGCTGCTGATCGTGGACATGGTGCGGCGCATCCGCCGGGTCCGCTACCGCGCCCAAGTCGAAGAAGAGCGGGCCGCCGCCGAAGCGGCAGAGCCCGACGACGCCGCCCGGGACCGGCAACCACAGTCCAGGGACGTAAGGTCCCCGCAAACGCAGTCCCCGGGCGCAAAGTCCCCGGACGTCAAGGCCCCGGGGCTCCAGTCCCCGCAGGATTCTGCCGGCACCGCCGGCAGCCGGCCGGAAATCAACGGCGATGCAGGGCCCGGGACCCGCTGACCGGGATCCGTCCCCGACTTTCCCCGAGGCGGCCAACGCCCTGGGCGGGGAACCCTCTGCCTATTTGCGGCAGCACGCCGGGAACCCGGTGCACTGGCGGCCCTTCGGGGATGAGGCTTTCGCCTTTGCCGCCGCCCGCGACGTCCCCGTGTTCCTCTCGATCGGCTACGCGGCCTGCCACTGGTGCCACGTTATGGCGCACGAATCCTTTGAGGACCAGGGCACCGCGGACTACCTGAACGCCAGCTTCGTAGCCGTCAAAGTGGACCGCGAAGAGCGGCCCGACGTCGACGCCGTTTACATGGCCGCGACCCAGGCGATCACCGGGGAAGGCGGCTGGCCGATGTCCGTCTTCCTGCTGCCGGACGGCCGGGCCTTCCACGCAGGAACCTACTTTCCGCCCCGGCCGCTGCCGGGCAGGCCCTCCTTCCGGCAGGTCCTCGAGGCCGTGACCGAAGCCTGGCTCGAGCGCCGCGACGCGCTGGTACAGAATGCCGACACTCTGGCCCGCGGCCTTGCAGCCGCGCAGTTCGGCTCCGCGGTGCGGCTGGACGGCCCTCCCGACCCCATCGGCTCGGCCCTGCTCTCCGACGCCGTGCACGCGCTGGCCGGTGCCGAAGACCCCTCCGGCGGAGGATTCGGCACCGCACCGAAGTTCCCGCCCTCCGCAGTCCTGGAGTTCCTGGTCCGGCACGCCGCCGCAGGGTCCGGTACCGCGGACGCAGCCCGGGAGATGGCCGGCCGCACCCTCGCCGCGATGTCCCGTTCAGCCCTGTTTGACCAGCTCGACGGCGGCTTCGCCCGCTATTCCGTCAGCCGCGACTGGTCCGTCCCGCACTTCGAGAAAATGCTTTACGACAATGCCCAGCTGTTGCGCGTCTACGTCCACTGGGTCCGGCTCGGCGGAGCCGCAGAGTACCCCGCGGCCGACGCCGCCGACGTCGCCGGCCGCACCGCGGACTGGCTCATCGCATCGCTTGGACTGACAGTGCCGCCGGAACCGGGAACGGACAAGTCCGGGCCGGCGTCCCATCCCGGGGCGCTGGCGTCTTCCCTCGACGCCGACACCGTAGTGGACGGAGCGCACACCGAGGGGGGCACCTACCTCTGGACCGCCGCGGACCTCGCCGGGCTGCTGGGGTCCGGGGACGGCGCCGCCGTCGCCCGTTTAATGAACGTCACGGCCCGCGGCACCGTCACCGCGGACGGCTCCCCGCTGCATCCCGGGCGGGCCATGGACGCCGCGGACACGGCGCTTTGGCAGCGGGTCCGGCCGGTGCTCCTGGCAGCGCGCTCACACCGGCCGCAGCCGGCCCGCGACGACAAGGTGGTGGCCGGCTGGAACGGGCTGGCCGTTGCGGCGCTGGCCGATGCCGGCGCCGTGCTGGAACGGCCCGGACTCGTGGCGGCCGCGGAACGCATAGCGGCCTACCTCGAGCGGGTGCACTGGAGCGCCGGATCCGGGGGAGCACGCGGCACCCTGATGCGGGTCTCCCACCAGGGACTGGCCCGGGGGATCGGCGGGTTGCTGGAGGATTATGCCTTCTGCGCCGAGGGCCTCTTCGCGCTTTACGCCGTCACCGGCCGGGCGCGCTGGTACCGGCTGGCCGAGGATATCGTCGCCGCCGCCGTCGGGCGGTTCGCCTCGGATGGGGCCCTGCGCGACGCCGCGGGGGAGTCGGAGCAGGTATTCAACGCCCAGGGCCGGCGCGCGGCGCTGGACCCCTTCGACGGCGCCACGCCGAGCGGCGCCGCCGCCTTCGCGGGCGCGCTGCTGTCCTCCGCCGCGCTGTCCGGCTCCAGCGAACACCGGACCCTGGCCGGCAGCATCCTCGCCCTGCTGCCCCCGCTGGCGGCCACGGCACCCAGAGCGGCCGGCTGGCTGCTCGCGACGGCACAGGCCGCCCTGGCAGGACCGGTGGAGGCCGCCGTCGTCGGCCCGCCCACGCCGGCGCGGGCGGCGCTGCACCGGGAACTGCTGCTCTCGCCAAGCCCGGGACTGGTGATCGCGCTCCAGGACCGGGAAGGGGAATCCGCCGCCGAGGGTGCGGTCCCACTGCTGCGCGGCCGCGAGGCGGCGGCCGACGGCTCGCCGCTGGTCTTCCTGTGCCGCGGGATGGTCTGCGGGCTCCCGCTGGGTTCTGCCGGGAAAGTGCGGGAGCGCCTCGCTGCCATGGCGGAATGAAGCGCCCAGTGGACGCCGCACGACAGGGCGTACCTCGCGGGGCCGAGCTTCACCTGAGATCAGCCGAGGACGGCGATGGCAATGGCGATGTAGTGCACGGCGAAAGCCACGACCGTCAGGGCGTGAAACAGTTCGTGGAAGCCGAAATGCTTGTAGCTGATGTTGGGCTTCTTCAGGGCGTAGAAGACGGCGCCGGTGATGTAGAGGGCGCCCCCGACGCAGATCAGCACGGCCGAGGCCACGCTGGCGGCGAAGAACTCGGGCAGGAAGAACAGGGAGCCGCAGCCCAGCGCGATGTAGATCGGCACGTACAGCCAGCGCGGGGAATCCGTCCACAGCAGCCGGAACAGCACCCCAAGGATGGCCCCGGACCAGATGACCCACAACAGCAGCACGGCCTTGGGCCGCTCCAGGAGGGCCCAAGCCAGGGGGGTATAGCTTCCGGCGATCACCAGCATGATGTTGGTATGGTCCAGCCGCTTCAGCACGATCTTGACGCCCGGGGACCAGTTCCCGCGGTGGTAGATGGCGCTGATGCCAAAGAGCAGGACACCCGTGAAGACGTAGATGGCTGAGGCAATTTTCAGCCCCGGCGTCGGGGCCAGTGCCACGAGCACGATGCCGGCCGCCAGCGCCAGCGGAGCCGTCACGGTGTGGATCCAGCCGCGCCACTGCGGCTTGATCATCAGGAGTTCGGCCAGCCGGACCGCGGCATCGTCCATCGGGCCCTTTTTTGGGTCTGCAGGCTGTTCCGGCCGGGGCTCAGGAGTGTTGCTTTCCATCCGGCCATAATATCCTACGGACAAGTAAGTTACCCGCGGGTAACGGCTCCGCGGGGGACACCCGGCCCGGCCGTGCCCCCCGCCCCGCCCTCCGGCAGGTAGCCTAGGATCTGCACAGCAGTCGTCCTTCAAGGAAGCCAGGTGAATCTCCGGATGGAAATGCCAGGGTTCCTCTATGGCTTCTACGAGCGCAGGCTCCAGCGGTCCCTGGACCCGGAGCGGATCCCCAAACACATCGGCGTCATGGTGGACGGCAACCGGCGGTGGGCCCGCCAGTTCAACGCCCCCACGAGCCAGGGGCACCAGGCCGGGGCCGACAAGATCCACGAGTTCCTCGGCTGGTGCCAGGAACTGGGCGTCAAGGTGGTCACCCTCTACATGCTCTCCACTGACAATATGAACCGCTCGGGCGAAGAACTCGATCTGCTCATGGGAATCATCGCCAATACCCTGGACCGGCTGGACGAGGACGCCGACATTTCGGTGCACGCCATGGGGGCGCCGGAGCTGCTGCCGGACTACCTTGCCGAACGGCTCAACAGACTCACCGCGCGCACACCCGTGCGGGAGAAAATCCACGTCAATGTCGCCGTCGGCTACGGCGGACGGCGGGAGATCGTCGACGCCGTCCGCGAACTGCTGCACGACGCCGTCGACCGCGGCGCCGACATCGGGACACTGGCCGACGGGCTGACCGTGGACGACATTTCACGGTTCCTCTACACCCGCGGCCAGCCCGATCCGGACCTCGTGATCCGGACCTCGGGTGAGCAGCGGTTGTCCGGTTTTCTGATGTGGCAAAGTGCCTACAGCGAGTTCTATTTCTGCGAGGCCCTCTGGCCCGCTTTCCGGAAAGTGGACTTCCTCCGCGCCCTCCGCGACTACGCCGGCAGGCAGCGGCGCTTCGGGTCCTGAGCCGTTCACCCGCGGTTCATCTGACCGCAATAAGAATCGCCGGAAAATAGACACCAAATCGCCGCACCGGGGCGTACGTTGATCTCATCAGCAGGCACACCGCCGGCTGATCGGGGAGGCCGGTACATGGAGCGGATATTCGCACCGGGTGTATGGGAGGCCGCGTCCGGCCTCACGGCCGAGCCGCCTCACCACTAACAATTCCGGGCATGTGCCCCGGGGCTGGAGTCGATGTGGCTATTTCTGAACAACTGCCCGACGTCGTGACCGACCAGGGACAGAAAGCTACCTCTCGCGCCAAGCGAGCCACCCAAAAGACCGGTGCAGCGGAGTCCGCTGCGGCCGGTCTTGCTGTTTCCGGGGAAGGGATAGCAACCAGGGAACCGGCCCGGAGCTTCGTGATCGACACCTCGGTGCTGCTCTCGGACCCGCGGGCCCTGCTCCGCTTTGCGGAACACGAAGTCATCCTGCCGATCGTGGTCATCACCGAGCTCGAGGGCAAGCGCCACGATCCTGAGCTCGGCTACTTCGCCCGCAAGGCGCTCCGGCTCCTTGATGACCTGCGGGTGGAGCACGGCGGACTGAACCGGCCGATCCCGCTGGGCCACGACGGCGGCACCCTGATGGTGGAACTGAACCACGTCTCCGCCGAGGTCCTCCCGGCCGGTTTCCGCGGCGGCGATAACGACAGCCGGATCCTCGCCGTCGCCAAGAGCCTCGCCAATGAGGGCCGGGACGTGACGGTGGTGTCCAAGGACCTTCCGATGCGGGTCAAGGCCTCCGCCATGGGTCTGCAGGCTGACGAATACCGCAACGAGCTCGTCAAGGACTCGGGCTGGACCGGGGTTGCCGAGATTGACGCGACCGAGCAGGAGGTCGCCGCGCTCTACGGCCACGAGCCGGTCTTCATCCCGGAGGCGGCCGAGCTGCCGACGAACACCGGCCTGGTCCTGCTCTCCAACCGGGGGTCCGCGCTGGGCCGGGTGGGAGCGGACAAGCAGGTCCGTCTCGTGAAGGGCGACCGCGACGTCTTCGGACTGCACGGACGCTCCGCCGAACAGCGGCTGGCGATCGACTTGCTCATGGACCCGTCCGTGGGCATCGTCTCCCTCGGCGGACGTGCCGGCACCGGAAAGTCGGCACTGGCCCTGTGTGCCGGCCTCGAGGCCGTGCTGGAACGCCGGGAGCACCGCAAGGTGATCGTCTTCCGCCCGCTCTACGCCGTGGGCGGCCAGGAGCTCGGCTACCTGCCCGGCTCCGAGGCCGAGAAGATGAACCCGTGGGCCCAAGCGGTCTTCGACACCCTGGGGGCGCTGGTCAGCCAGGAAGTCGTGGAGGAAGTGATGGGCCGGGGCATGCTTGAGGTGATGCCGCTGACCCATATCCGGGGGCGTTCGCTGCACGACGCCTTTGTGATCGTGGACGAGGCGCAGTCCCTGGAGAAGAACGTCCTGCTCACCGTCATGAGCCGGATCGGCCAGAACTCGAAAATCGTCCTGACCCACGACGTCGCCCAGCGCGACAACCTCCGGGTGGGCCGGCACGACGGCGTTGCCGCCGTCGTCGAAACGCTCAAGGGGCACCCGCTCTTCGGCCACGTGACCCTGACCCGCTCGGAGCGTTCGCCGATCGCGGCCCTGGTGACGGAGCTGCTGGAGGGGGCGGAGATCTAGGCGCAGTCATCGGTTGGCAGCCGTGGTCCGGTTCGCCGGGCCACGGGCCTTCGGCGTCGCTTAGCGCGGAGGTCGCGGGGCGACCCTCGGGGTCCGACGTGCCGCGATGCGCGGTGCCGGTGTCATTGTAGAGCAGCGTGTGGCGTCGACCGTGTGGTGAGTGACATTGCCTCGCGGAACCAGGGCGTAGACGGCACCGCCCCGGATTGTTACCGTGGAGTATCCGCCGGCACGCGGCGGCGGGAAACGGGAGGCTTTTATGTCCGGCAAGAAGAAGGAACTGGCAGGATTTACCGTACCGGGTCTGGAGCTGAAGGAGGGCCACAAGGTCGCAGTCATCCTCCAGTCAAGGCTTCATGCCCTCAACGATCTGCAGCTCACCCTCAAGCACGCCCACTGGAATGTTGTTGGCCGGGACTTCATCGGAGTCCATGAGATGCTGGACCCGCAGATCGCACTGGTGCGGGCCATGGTGGATGAAACTGCCGAACGCATGGCCACCCTGGGGGTTTCGCCCAACGGGCTGCCCGGCGCCATGGTCAACGCCCGCGACTGGGACGACTACTCCATCGGCCGGGCCAAAACCGCCGAGCATCTGGCCGCACTCGATCTGGTCTACAACGGCGTGGTGGCCAGCCATCGGACGGCGATTGAGGAAGTCGGGCCCATCGATCCGGTCACGGAAGATCTGCTGATCGGCCAGACCGGCAAGCTGGAGCTCTTTCAGTGGTTCATGCGCGCCCATCTGGAAGACGGCTCCGGCGCCCTCGCCAACGCCGGCGCCCGCACGGAGAAGTCCGCAGCTTCGAAAGCGAAATAGGAGTCGACAGCGGACCGCCATCGCGATGTAGTGTGTGGCGAATCCTCGAAACCGGCATCTCGACGGGCTTACCGGGATGGGCGCTCACCGGCCCAGGCGCTCACTGGCCCAGGACCGTGCCCACGACTGTGGCCGCCGGGATCGGGCCGAAGTCCCGGGAGTCTATGGAGGCTTCGCGGTTGTCGCCCAGGACGAACAGCTGGCCGGCCGGGACCGTCACTGCGCCGAAGTAGACGCCGTCGATGGTGCGCTGGTCGACGTAGGGTTCCCGGGCGGGGGTTCCGTCGACGAACAGCACGCCGTCCTTCATGGCGACGGTCTGACCGGCGCGGGCCACCACCCGCTTGAGCAGGAGTCCGTCCGAACGTTCGCCGACCTCTGGCTCCGGAAAGACCACGAGCTGGCCGCTCTCAATGTCAGCGAGGCGGGGCGCGGCCTTGTTCAGCCAGACCACGCTGCCGGACGGAATCGTCGGCTCCATACTGACCGAGCCGACCGTGATCGGTTCAAGCACGAGCAGCCGGAGCGCCAGCACGGCGCCCAGGCCGACACCCGCCCAGCCCCAGTCCCGCCGGCGCACGCCGCTCAGTCCTGTTCCGTGTCCCACACTGCGGGAGCTGCCCCGATCGGATCGTTGGGATCGGCGTCATCCTCGCCGAGCCCCACCCGGAACTGCAGCATCATGGCGTGGTCCTCGTGCGTCAGATTATGGCAGTGGAGCATGTAGCGGCCCTTGTTCGGGCCGAAGTGGACCAGCACGCGGACCGTTTCACCTTCTCCGACATAAACCACGTCCTTGGGCCCCTTTTCGTAGGGGAAGGGGGGCTTGCCGTTGCGGCTGAGGATCTGGAAATCGACCAGGTGCATGTGCATGGGATGGTGCCAGCCGCCCGAAGTGTTCCGGAACTCCCAGATTTCCACGGCGTTCAGGGCCGGGTTGGCCATCACCTTCCGGAACCCGCTGGCGATGACCTCTTCCCAGGTCATGTCGTTGATGGTCCAGATGTTGGTCACGTCGTCGTGCTTTGTCCGGAAGCTGCGGGTCCTGGTTGCGGCGGCGGCCGTGAGGTCCATCGCGTGGCTTCGGACCAGCGTGGAAGGTATCCGGTTCCAGGTCGGATCCGTGGTGTCGACCGGGTCGGCCACGACGTCGAAGGCCATGATCTTTCCGGTGTTGTCGAAGTCGCGGTTGTTGTCGTTGGAGAGGTTGCGCAGCTCGATCCGCCTTCCGGGCGCGTAGTTCCGGAAGTCAATGAGGATTTCGTAGCGTTCGGCACTGGCGTGCCGCCAGGAGCCGGTGGTCTGCGCCACCGGGATGAGCCCGGCGTCTGTGGCCACCACGGTGACGGGATCGCCGGTGCTCAGCGTGAAGCGGTAGGAGCGGGAGATCGAGGCGTTGACGATGCGGAAGCGGTAGACCCGACGCTGGACCTTCATCACGGGCCAGGGCTTCCCGTTGACCAGGATGACGTCACCCCACAACCCGGAGTGGTCCCGGTCGTCAAAGCCCAGCGAGCCATTGGCTGCGAACATGGCATCGCTGATGGTCAGCGGGACATCGAATTTTCCTTGGGGGAGCAGGGCCCTCTCCTCCGGATCGCTGATCAGGTACTGGCCGGCGAGTCCCGAGTAGACGTTCTGGGCACTGAAATGGACCGCGTGGTCGTGGTACCAAAGGGTCCGGGCCGGCTGGTAGTTCGGGTACTGGTAGTCCTTGAAGAATCCGGGAAGTGTGAGGTCATTCGCGTAGCCGTCAAACTGGGGCAGCGAGGCGGAGCCGTGCAGGTGCGTCGACGTCGGCATCGCGTGGCCGAGCGACGGATGCCGGGCCGGCAGCTGGTTCCTCATGTGGACCACCGTGTGGATGCCCCGTTCGATCCGGAGGGTGGGGCCGGGGAAGATGCCGTTGTAGCCCAGGATCGGGGTGGTCAGCCGGGGCAGGATCTGCGCGGTGGAGAGCTTTTGCGTCAGGGTGTAGCGCCGGGCGGGGAGCCCGTCGGCGCCGACGATGGTCGTGTATGGGAGTTCGGGGGGCAGCGTCAGGGGCGTCCGGTAGGGGCGGGGCATGTCCCTGTCGCTGAGTTTGCTCGCGGATTTAGCGGTGACGCCGGAAATCGGGACGGTCACGAGACCCGTCCCGACCAGGCCGAGGCCGCCGAGAATAAGTGCCTGACGCCGTGAAACGGACATGGTGACCAGCCTTCCCCTTTACCTACAATGTCTTCCGTCAGCGTGCGACCTCGGGCTTGGGAAAACCCTCGGGCGGGCTAGCCGCTGTGGTGGGCCAGTCCCATGGAGAGCCGGGAGCTGCCGGGGCCTTCAAGTACCAGTGCGACGGCCCGGTCCGGGACTTCAAAGATCAGCGTTGTTCCGTGCGATTCGCCCTGCCGCAGCGCGGTGTCCGGCGCGGAGCTCCAGATCGGCTGAGCCTTGAGGGAACCCAACCCGGTCACGGTGAAGCCGCCGGCAGCCACCTGCACGCCTGCGGCGTCCAGCGCGGTAAGCCGGACCACGAGCCGGACGCGGTGGCTTCCCCCGGGCGGGGTGCCGGAGAGTGCGGCGCCGCTGGCACCGGGCTGCCAGCCGTCCGCTTCCAGCGGGACGATTTCGCTGATGCTGGCCATTCCCCCCGGGATGAGGGCCGACGCGCCCAAAGGAACGCTCGGGGCCGGTTTTGCCGTCAGGAACAGGAAGGACAGGGCGAGCCCGATGGCGAGCAGCAGCGTCAGCGGAATCAGCAGGGCCCGGCGCCGTCCCGGGGACGTGCGGGGCGTGATCTCGATCGCTGTTCCGGACATACTGACAGCCAAGCCGGTCCGGCTTGGGAAAAGCCTGTGGCCGGGGTTCGGCGTGGCGCCGCGCAGGCCGGCCGCAGGCCTTAGATCCCTAAATACTTCGCGGTTGCTTCGTGGCCTTCCACCTGCAGGGTCCAGCCGGGGCGCTTGAAGGTGGCTGGCGTAAGGCGGACTTTCTGCACCTCCTCTGCCGTGCCGCCCCACGAGGCGCGGGTGACGCCGTTGAGCTCGTACCCGAGGGACCGGGAGACGCCGAGGGACTGCTGGTTCCAGACGGCCGCCTCGGATTCCGCCACCTCGGCGCCGAGCCAGTCGAAGGCGTAGAGGGCGACGGCGGCGCGCATTTCCTTGCCGAGTCCCTGGCCCTGGGCGTTCCGGCGGAGCCAGGAGCCGCTGCCGACGGTCTTGAGCGTGGCGAAACTCTTGCCCTCGATGTCCTGGCAGCCGACGAACTCGCCGTCGTGCCAGATCCCGAGCAGGAGGAGCCATTCCTGCGGGGACATGCTCGCGCGGCACCGCCAGTACCACTGTGCCATGTTCGGGCCGAGCTCCTCGGCGGGGGATTCGGCCCAGGGACGGCTGAAAGGGCTGCGTCCGGGCTCGTGGATCCCGCTCAGGGCCGCCTGCACCGCGGCCGGGATGTCCTCATCGCGGATGGGCCGCAGTACCAGGCGGGGTGTGGCCAGGGTGAGGCCGAAAGGCGGCCAGTAGCGATCAAGCGCAGTCATCCCGGCAGCTTAGCGGCGCGGACGCCGGCCGGCCAGTCACACGGTTTCAGCCTGCCGCCACGTCCCAGCTGATATGCCGGCGGACGTCGGTGAGGTTCATGGATTCGGCGAGGAACAGGTCATCCAGCATGTACTCGTCCACGGCTACGATCCGAAGCCAGTGGCCGTAGCCCTCACGGCCGTCCTCGGCCCCCTTCAGCCAGCGGCTCGCGACGCAGATTCCGGTGCCGGCGTCGATCCGCACCAGCGTGCCCCCCGGCCGGCAGAGCGGCGCCTCGGGATCGGCGGGGCGGTAGCCGGGATTGGGGGTGACGGTGGTTTCCAGCGCGGGACGGCCCTCGTGCTCCACCGCCGTGATGGTACCCAGTTCCACGGCATTGGAATTGGGGAATTCGAGCGGGACCGGGGCGTTTCCTGCCAGTTCCACGGGGTCCAGGGCGGCGGCGAAGCGGCCATTGCCGAAGCAGGGTTCGCCGTAGGCTGCTTCGGGGCGGCGCCGGACCCGCCCGCCGTCGTCGTAGACCGGGGTGACGAGGTGCGGCGGCAGCAGCCAGGTCTTCCGGGTGGAGCTGACGTAGAAGACGTCGCGGGAATCGTTGATGCCCGTGGTGCTGTGCAGGACCAGCCCGGCGGCGGTCTCGAGCCGCAGTGCTCCCGGGCGCCGCAGCCACGCCCGGACCAGGTCGGAGGCACCCGCGGCAGGATCGCCGGCCATGTCCGCGTCCGCGCCCATGGCAGCCAAGGGCCGGTCGAGGTATTCAAAGCGCAGGGACTGCCATTTCCACGGCGAGGAACGGCAAAGGTTCCGGAACGCGGACGCCTGTTCCGCCGGGTCCCCGGGGGTGCGCGGCCCGGGCCGGTTCCTGCTGTCCCATGCGGCCATATCCACAGCTTACGCGGGCCCGGCCACGGCAGGCGGAAATTCAAGTAGCATCCGAGGGTGATCCAACGACTCGGCGCACTGGGCGAAGGGACCCCGCTGGCCTTCTGGCTGGCGGCGGCGGCCTGCGCCTATTTCGCGGTCATGGCAGTCCGGCTCACAGTGATCGACGTCCGGCACCACCTGCTGCCGGACCGGATCATCTTCCCCTCCTACGCTGCCGCGGGGGTCCTGCTGATCGGGGCCGCGGCCAGTTCCTTTCTCACGGGTGGCACACAGACGGCCCTGCCAGGCGGCGGTGCCGGGCTCCTGGGCGTGCCGGGGCTGCGCATCCTGGCCGGGGGAGCGGCGCTCTGGCTCTTTTATTTCCTGCTCCGGGCCGCCTACCCGCCGGGCATGGGATTCGGCGACGTCAAGCTCGCCGGCGTGCTCGGCATGTATCTGGGCTTCCTGGGCTGGTCGCATGTCTTCGCGGGGACGTTCGCCGCGTTCCTGGTCGGCGGTCTCTGGAGCCTGGGGCTGCTGGCCGTCCGGCGGGGCACCCTGAAATCGAACATCCCGTTCGGGCCGTTCATGCTGGCCGGCGCTGCGGCCGCGATGCTCCTGCTGCCAGCCTGACGGCCTGGCTTGCCAAAGCCGAACCGTAAGCCGGCTGCGCTTCCCTGCGGGCATTTACCAGAGCAGACTGGGCGCAGCGACCACGCCCAGCCGACGCCGCATCCATGCAGAGGGGGACTTGATGACCAACCACAGCCGGCTGCAGGCAGTACTGGCAGTGCCGCTCCTGGCGGCTGTCCTGGGAGGCTGCGGCGGATTACCAGGGGCCCCTTCTCCCAAGGAGACCGCACCACCCACAAGTACCGTCGCGGGTTCGCTCCCTGTGGCACCGGACGCGCCCCAGGATTCCGGCGGGCCCGCGACTCCGCAGCCTACCGAACCAGCGATGCCGCTTCCGTTCTGCGAGGGCGGGCCGTTCGGGTGCCGTTCGTATCAATCAGTCGGCGGCCGTGATTCTTCCGGTGAGCTTGCCTGGCTGCAGTCCCAGCCGCTTGTGGTGTCGACGGTTTTTGTGAACGGAACCTGGACTGTTGGAGTCAAGACGCCGTGCAATGGCCTGGGAGTCGAGGTTGATCTCCAAGGGGACCAGTTGATCCCCGGTGAAATTATCGCCACAGCCGTGGGCTGCCTTGGACCGGAGAGCGGATATGAGGCCTGGACCCATGAACTTTTTAGGCTAGCCGTCACCTGGACGCGGGACGGTCAGTCTCTGGTCCTGCGGAACAGTCACGGCACCGTGGAGTTCCGGGACTCGGGGCCGAATCCCAATCTGTGAGATATCCGGCCGGCAGCTTCATGGCTGAAGCCGGCGGCCGGATGGGATGGCCACATGCCTGCACCGGGAATCGTGCGGGAGATTCTCAAAGAAACCGCTGTGGTGGCGGAGGCAGAGCGTGTTGTTTCGGTGGGCACGGTGGGGCCGGCCACCTTCCCTAACGCCGACAGGTGCCCACTTCGAGCCCCAACGGAACAGCCCGGGGAGTTGTGAGCCCCAAGCCGGCGCCCCTTGGGTCGCCGCCCCGCAGCCTGATAGACGAGTACGAGCCGTATCAGACCGTCAGTTACCCATCATGGTCGTGATCCATGGGTTGGTCTTGGTGGACTGATTGTCGATATTTACTTGGCGTGAATCCCAGAAACTTTCGGAAGTCGTTTGTCAGGTGGGCATGATCGGCGTAGCCGAGTTCGGCAGCGATCGCCGCGAGGTCTGTCGCTGGGTCGGTCCGTGACCGATCGGCGGCCTCTTGCAGGCGGCGTCTCCGGATAAGCGTGGACGGGCTAAGACCGATGTATTTCTTCGCGACTCGTTGAAGGGTTCTCGTCGAAACAAATAGACGCGCCGCAACGTCTTCAATGCGGGTCACGTCGGTGCATGTTCCGATGATGTCCATCATCGCGTTCGCCAGTTTGCCCTCCTCGGACACCTCCGGACACTGCGTTACGAGCCAGCCAGTGAAAGCCTCGACCGCGCATCGTCGACGTTCCTCTGGATTGGTCCCGCTCATCGCCTCCGACACTGAGGCATGCAGATCCGCGAGCGGCAGTGGCATCTGGGCATCTCTCAGGCTTCCCGGATCATCGGTGAAACGCGGAACCAGCGCGGGACGCAGGAGCGCCCCAACCACCCAGCCCCGGCCTGTGAGATCGCGATGCGCTCGACGAGTTGTTGGGCCTGCGAACTCAACGAGATCCTTCTGAACCACAAGGTTGGACGTCGGGAACGCGATCAGGTGCTGGCGTGAGCTGTGCCCTGGCTCAATGTCCCATTCGGGGATCCAAAACCACTGCACCAGGTTCGTGACGGCCTCGGGCGCTGGCACGCGGTGAAAAGTGGGAAGTCGGGCCGGGTAGAGGATTCCCTTGAACGAACCCACCATGGGTGGACCCTCCGTAGCCATGCTGTCGCGATTCTCCAAGCCTCGTTGCGCACGTGTGCGTACCGTGGAATCCATGACTCATACTACAAGCCCCGGACTGACCACAGCCGCCGATGGCAGGCACACGAGATTCGGTACCCCGCATGGCTTCACGAGCCTGACGCCGTTTCTTGCCATTGCCTCTGCCAAGGAGGCGATCGCCTTCTACCGGGACGTTTTCGGCGCGCGTACCGTGAACGTCACCGAGGTCGGCGGAGTCGTCGTGCACGCCGAACTTGACTTCGGTCAGGGGCGGCTCCAAATTGGTGAGCCCAACCCCGACTATCACCTCGTCCCGGCGCCCAACGGGGACGATGATTGCTTCTCTGTCGGCCTCTACTGCGCCGATGCGGACGGTCTCGTTGCGCGCGCGGAGCAGTCAGGAGCCACCATTAGGGAGCCGCTGTCCACGTTCGTATCGGGAGACCGATTCGCAAGCATCCGAGACCCGTACGGTGTGCGCTGGTCCATCATGACGCGCGTCGAGGACCTCTCCGAGGAGGAAAGCACCCAGCGCGTCGCTGACTGGGCCTCCAAACAAGGCTGAACCGACCACATGGCGCACTCTCTCGCATCAACTCGGGGTTCCGTCACGAACGACGGCCGGTGCCTTTCGCTGGGAAAGGGGCCGGCCGCCGTCGGACGTCAGTGGTGCAGGGGACCTATGCCTTGTGCGGCGGACGCGTCATGGACATCACGTCCAGGGCGGTGTCCAGCTGCTCCTCGGTCAGTTCGCCGCGCTCGAGGAAGCCCATGGCCACCACGGTCTCGCGGATGGTCAGGCCCTCGGCCACGGCCTTCTTGGCGATCTTGGCGGCGTTCTCATAGCCGATGAACTTGTTCAGGGGGGTGACGATGGATGGCGAGGCCTCGGCCAGGAAGCGTGCGCGTTCGACGTTGGCGGTGATGCCGTCGATCATCTTGTCGGCCATGACGCGGCTGGTGTTGGCCAGCAGGCGGACGGATTCGAGTAAGTTGGCGGCCATGACGGGGATCCCGACGTTGAGCTCGAACGCGCCGTTGGTCCCGGACCAGGCGATGGCGGTGTCGTTGCCGATGACCTGGGCGCACACCATGATAGAGGCTTCGCAGATGACCGGGTTGACCTTGCCGGGCATGATCGAGGAACCCGGCTGCAGGTCCGGGATGGAGATTTCGCCGAGGCCGGTATTGGGGCCGGAACCCATCCAGCGCAGGTCGTTGTTGATCTTCATGAAGGAGATCGCGATGTTGCGCAGCTGGCTCGAGGCCTCGATCAGGCCGTCACGGTTGGCCTGCGCCTCGAAGTGGTCGCGGGCCTCGGTCAGCGGCAGGCCGGTGCCGGCGGCGAGCAGTTCGATCACGCGCTCCGGGAAGCCGGCCGGGGTGTTGATGCCGGTGCCGACGGCGGTGCCCCCCAGCGGGACCTCAGCGACGCGGGGGAGGGAGGCATTGATTCGCTCGATGCCGTAGCGGACCTGGGCGGCGTAGCCGCCGAACTCCTGGCCCAGGGTCACGGGGGTGGCGTCCATCAGGTGGGTCCGGCCGGACTTGACGACGTCCTTGAACTCGACGGCCTTGCGGCCCAGCGAATCCGCCAGGTAGCCGAGGGCCGGGATGAGATCGTTGATCAGGGCGGACGTGGCGGCCACGTGGACCGAGGTGGGGAACACGTCGTTGGACGACTGTGAGGCGTTGACGTGGTCGTTCGGGTGGACCACCTTGTCGCTGCCGGCGGCTTTGAGTGCGCGGGTGGCGAGCTCTGCGATGACCTCGTTGGTGTTCATGTTCGAGGACGTGCCGGAGCCGGTCTGGAAGACATCGATGGGGAAATCGCCGTCGTACTTCCCGGTGGCAACCTCATCGGCGGCATCGGCAATCGCCTGGGCCAGCTCGCCGTCGAGCACGCCCAGTTCCGCGTTGGCCTGCGCAGCGGCCTTTTTCACCTGCGCGAGGGCCTCGATGTGGGTGCGTTCCAGGGTCTTGCCGGAGATCGGGAAATTTTCTACCGCACGTTGCGTCTGGGCGCGGTACAAGGCGTTCACGGGGACCCGGACTTCGCCCATCGTGTCGTGCTCAATGCGGAACTCTGCGGTGTTCAACTCTGCTTTGGAAGTCATGGGGCTAGCTTAGGGCGCGAGGGCGTTCCATCGAAAACCGTGATCCGCTGACGGCAGGCACCGCCGCGGCGCTTAGAGTTCGCCGACCCCGGAAACGACGTCCGCCCTGCCGTCTGCGAGGCTGTACGCGAGCCCGATCACGGCGGCCCGGCCGCCTGCGACCGCGTCCGAAATCACACGGGAGCTATCCACCAGGCGCTGGGAGGTCTGCTTGACGTTCTCGACCACCATGTCATTAATCTCGGGCTGGTTGTTGCGCAACGAGGTCAGCACGGACGGGGTGATGCGTTCGACCAGGCTGCGCATGAAGCCGACGGGCATCTGACCGGTTTCCACGGCGTTCTTGGTGGCGGTGACCGCTCCGCAGCTGTCATGGCCGAGCACCACGATCAGCGGAACGCCCAGCACGCTGACACTGTACTCCAGCGAACCGAGCACCGCGTCGTCGATCACCTGGCCGGCCGTGCGGACGACGAACGCGTCCCCGAGGCCCAGGTCAAAGATGATCTCGGCGGCGAGCCTCGAATCGGAGCAACCGAAGATCACGGCGAAAGGGTGCTGGTTTTCCACGAGGGACGACCGGCGCGAGGCGTCCTGGTTGGGGTGCGAGGATTCGCCGGCAACAAAACGTTCGTTGCCTTCCCGGAGGCGGCGCCAGGCGAGGGCGGGAGTCAGATAAGTGGCCACGGAATTTACCTTACGGCGAGGGAGCGGCTGAGGGGGAAATTGTTACTCCCGGCGTGCCGGCCGGAAGGCTCGCCGGCGGGTTGGCCGGCGCGTCACTTGCGGGGGCAGCGCTGGCGAGGGACGACACGACGGCGGCGGCGAGCACGGAGAATTCGTCCAGCTGCGCCGTGCCCGTCAGGATGACGGTGGTGCCGCCGTCCTCGAGCACCATGCTCTTCTCCCCCTTGCCGCTGTCCCGCAGTTCCCAGTCGCGGCCGCCGGCGTTCCGGGTCCCGGTCACGGGGGCGTTCTTCACCTGCTGCAGCAGCCAGGTCGGATTGGGCTGCCGAGTCTGCACGAGGCCGATGAAGGATTCCTTCGGCGTGAGGTAGCCCACCTCCCAGGTCGGGACGCCGTTTCCGGTTCCGGACTCCCAGCGCGCGTAGTTCGGGCGGAATGTGTCGCCGGTCGCCGGAGTGACGGGTGTGAATCCCGCCACATCCGCGGCGTACCGGGCGATCTCACTGACGTTGATGTCGGGGCGGTAACCGTCGGACTTCGGCGAAGGGTTCATCAGGACGATTGGAAGAAATGTGCCGATGCTCAGAGCCAGCGCAATGAACATCCCAATCACGGAGGCATTCGCCCGCTTCGCCGCACCGGGGCGGAGGACGGGCCTGACGGGCGGCTGGCCTGCCCCGACGGTGGTTTCCAGGCCGGCCCGGGCTTCCTGGCCGGCGCGGGCTTCCTGACCGGCCCGGGCAGCGGGGGACGCCGGGGATGCTGCGGACGTGTCCTGCAATTCACTCACCCCTCTATAGTCGCCCATATCCGCGCTGATCTCACATTCGGTAGCATCGGCGGGGATGGAGCGGGACGTTTCGCGGATGGTTAGCCCGCGACGCATGTTCCCGCCGCGACTATGATCGTTAGCAGACGGATCATTAACAGACGAGATCGTAGTAGACGCACACCGCGACGGATCGATCTTGGCCGTCCGGGTTCGATGATCGCCACTCGAAGAAGAGGTTCACGTGACACCAGCGCCAATGACCCAGAAGTACTCCACGCTTTCCCCGTCCCTCGCCGTCGGGATCGACGAGCCGGACCGCAACCTTGCTCTGGAACTGGTCCGCGTCACCGAAGCCGCAGCCATCGCCGGCGGCCACTGGGTTGGTTTCGGGGACAAGAACAAGGCAGACGGTGCCGCCGTCGACGCCATGCGTTCCTTCCTCCAGACCGTCCACTTCAACGGTGTTGTTGTCATCGGTGAAGGCGAGAAGGACGAAGCCCCGATGCTCTTCAACGGTGAGAACGTCGGCGACGGCACCGGCCCCGAGTGCGACGTCGCCGTCGACCCGATCGACGGAACACGCCTGGCAGCGCTCGGTATCAACAACGCCCTCGCCGTCCTGGCCGTCGCCGAGCGCGGCTCCATGTTCGACCCCTCCGCCGTGTTCTACATGGAGAAACTCGTCACCGGCCCGGAAGCGGCCGACATGGTGGACCTGCGCCTGCCGGTCAAGCAGAACCTGCATCTGATCGCCAAGGCTAAGGGCGTCAAGGTCAACCAGCTCAACGTCATGATTCTGGACCGGGACCGCCACCGCGGGCTCGTGGAGGAAATCCGTGAAGCCGGAGCGCGCACCAAATTCATCATGGACGGCGACGTCGCCGGCGCCATCGCTGCCGCACGCGCCGGGACCGGCGTTGACGCCCTGATGGGAATCGGCGGCACGCCGGAAGGCATCGTCTCGGCCTGCGCCATCAAGTCCCTCGGCGGCGTGATCCAGGGCCGGCTGTGGCCCACGAGCGACGACGAGAAGCAGAAGGCCATCGACGCCGGCCACGACCTGGACCGGGTGCTCTCCACCAACGACCTCGTCTCCAGCGACAACTGCTACTTTGCCGCCACCGGCATCACTGACGGCGACCTCCTCAAGGGAGTGCGCTACTCCAAGGACAAGGTCCTCACCCAGTCCATCGTGATGCGCTCCAAGTCCGGCACCATCCGCTTCGTGGACGGCGAGCACCAGGCCAGCAAGTGGGAAGGCTACGCCCGCAGGGCTTAGCTTTCCGAACGAAAGGCACCATAGGCACCACCGGATCCCGGGGACGCGTTTTGCGCCCCGGGATCCGCTGCTTTGGCGGTTCCGGGCGACCGGTCCCCGGCTCTGGTCGGCTGCCGTCGTCGTCGGATTGCTGCCGTTGCCCTTGCTCGGCTGCCATTGGATAGGGTGGAGCCATGACTTGGCTTGTTACTGGTGGTGCAGGATATATCGGTTCGCATGTGGTTGCCGCGTTGCGCGCGGCCTCGATCCCTCCGGTGGTGATTGATTCGTTGTCCAGCGGGCACCGGGAGTTCGTCCCGGCGGGGGTGCCGTTTGTGCACGGCAGCATCCTCGACGCCGATCTGGTGGCCCGCACCATGCTGGAGCACGGCGTCACCGGGGTGATCCACCTCGCCGGGTTCAAGTACGCGGGCGTCTCGGTGCAGGAGCCGCTCCTCACCTATGAACAGAACGTCACCGGCACCGCTGCGCTGCTCACGGCTATGGAACGTGTCGGCGTCGACAAACTGGTCTTCTCCTCCTCCGCAGCCACCTACGGCACCCCTACCGGCGCCGTCGTCACTGAGTCCACGCCCACGCTTCCGGAGTCGCCGTACGGCGAGAGCAAGCTCATCGGCGAATGGCTGATCCGGGATCAGGGACGGGCCCGGGGTCTGTTGCACACCTCGCTGCGCTACTTCAACGTCGTTGGCTCCGGGTCGCCCGAGCTCTACGACACCAGTCCGCACAACCTGTTCCCCATCGTGCTCCGCGCGCTCACGGCAGGGAAGACGCCCCGCATCAACGGCACCGACTACCAGACCGAAGACGGGACTTGCGTGCGGGACTACGTGCACGTGGCCGATCTCGCGACCTCACACGTTGCCGCCGCCCGGGCCCTCGCCGCCGGCAGGCCGCTGGAACGCGTATACAACTTAGGCTCCGGTGACGGGCTGTCCGTTCGTCAGATCATGACGGCGATGGCTAAGGTGACGGGAATCGACTTTGAACCGGAGATCGGCCCCCGGCGGACGGGCGACCCGGACCGGATCGTCGCGGACGGCACACTGGCCGCCCGGGACCTGGACTGGAAGATGCGGCACTCCGTCGAGGACATGGTTGCCAGCGCCTACGAGGCGCAGATGAAAGCCGCCTCCGAAAGTTAGGCGGGCAGGCGGGGCAGCTGCGGCAGGGGGACATGTCCAGTCTTCGTGCGGGGGAATGCGCATGTAGGGACTATGTCCACGCGCCGGCCTGAGCGTGAGGCATGTCCCGTGGAGGCGGGGAGTCAGGAAGGCGGGGGCGCGGTAAGGCGCGCGGGTAGGCGAAACTCTAGCGGTGGAGCCGGGTCCGCAGCCCACTCACGAGCTTCTTTGCCGTCTGGGCGGCCGCGCGGGCCATTTGGTAGGCGCCGTAGCGAAGTTTGTTCACCGGCAGGTCCCAGGTTCCCGGGTACGCGATTTCGCGGCCACCGAAGGACTTCTTGAACGCGGTGAAACCGGCCCACGGGTGCTCCGGCTGGTCCGCTGGGGCCACGCCCCAGAGATCCACGTGCTTCAGGCCCTTTTCCATGGCGTCGGCGATCAGGGTGACCAGCAGCGGGATTCCGGCGCTGAGCTTCCGGTGCGTGTCATCCAGCGCGGCGTGGGCGTAGGTGCGGGTGTCCGCGGAGTCGTAGGCCAGGGCGGCGGCGATCGGTGTACCGGCGAGCTCGGCGACGAAGAGGGTCGCTGCACCGGCGGGCATCAGTGAGCGGGCGATCTGGCTGAGGTACTCATCGCTTTGCGGCTTGAAACCGTTGCGGGCCGCCGTCATGTGCAGGAAGTCCAGCAGTACCGAGATTTCGGCCGGATCCTGGCTGGAGCGGAACGTCACGCCCTTCTTGTGGACGTTCCGGTACAGGTTGCGGTTGACCGGCTTCATGTCCGCCAGGACGTCCTTGAAGTCGCGGTCCAGGTCCACGATCCAGCTCAGCTCGGGCTGCTGGTTGGCCGGCGCGGGACGCAGGCCGCGGCTGCGCAGCACAGCGTCGGCCGCCGCCATGCCGGCGTCGGCTGCCACAATCCCGGCGTCGGCTGCCACAATTCCGGCGTCGACCGGTTCGATCCGGACGAACACGGCCCCGCAGCGGCGGGCCAATTCCGTCAACGCCCCCAGCGCGGCGTCAAATGCCTGCAGGGACGCGGCGACCGGCCCGTAGGGCACGTAGAGCAGCTTCCCCGCCGGGTTCGACTCCTCGACGGCCAAAAAGCTCCAGCCCGGACCGGACTGTTCATGGACGGTGCGGCCCAGGGCGCGCTGGAAGTCGGCCCAGACCGGGCTGTGCAGGAAATAGTCCACGTTCTCAGGCTTTCAGGGCAGTGGTGACGGCAAAGGCCAGGGCGGTTCCGGTGGCGCCGGACACGGCGTGCACGTTGACCGGCGCCTCGGCGGCGGGCAGGAAAGCGCTCGCTCCGCGGCCCAGCCGGAGATCGCCCTTGGGGGAGTCGAGGAGCACGGAGCCGGAGACCACAATGATCACGGCCGCTCCGGACTGCGCCAGCGGAACGGGCTCCGCACCGGGAACAAGCTCGATCCGCTGCAGCTGGAATTCCCGGAACGGCGGCCGGTAGAGTTCCTGGCCCAGCATCGTGGTCTCGGGGCTGAGCGCCGGCACGCCGACGGCCTCGAACGCGACGGTCCGGAGCAGTTCGTGCACGTCCACGAATTTCGGGGTCAGCCCGCCGCGGAGCACGTTGTCCGAGGAGGCCATCACCTCGATACCGAGCCCGTTCAGGTAGGCGTGCACGTTGCCGGCGGGCAGGTATACGGCCTCGCCCGGCGCCAGCGAGATCCGGTTCAGCAGCAGCGAGATGAGCACTCCGGGGTCGCCGGGATATTCGCCGTTGAGGTTGACCACGGTGGAGAGTTCTGCCTGGTGCGGGGCCATCGGCGCACCCGAGATGAGGGCCGCGACGATCATCGCGGTCGCGTGCGAGACGCTCTCTCCGCCGGCAATCAGCCGTTCGAACGCGGCTCGCAAGGCGGCGTGCTCATCGGGTTGGGCCAGGTCTGCCAGCAGCTGGGGAAGCAGCGGGGGAAGTTCGAGCCCGGCCAGGTCAAAGCACGCCGCCAGGTGCAGGAAGACGCGGCGGGATTCCACCGCCGGCCGGAAGCCGCACAGCGCCTCGAAGGGTGACAGTGCGAAGAGCATTTCGGGCTTGTGGAAGGCGTCCTTGTAGTTCCGCTCGGCGGCGGAACGGTGGACGCCGGCGGCTTCCTCGCGGGCGAAACCTGCCCGGGCCTGGTCGAGTGTGGGGTGCACCTGCAGGGAAAGCGGGCGTTCCGCGGCCAGGACCTTGAGCAGGAACGGCAGCCGGGGGCCGAACTCTGCGATGCTGTCACTGCCCAGGTGGCGCACCGGATCTTCCGCGATCAGCTCATCCAGGGGCCGGCGTCCGCCGTCCTCGGATCCTGCGGCGTGCGCCCCGCGGGAACCGGACGCGGCGTACGACAGCGCCACGGATGGTGAGTCCGGGTGGGCGCCGATCCACAGCTCCGCCTCGGGCCCGCCCGAAGCGGGCCGGCCGAGCAGCCCGGCGATGGCGGTCGTGGAGCCCCAGGCGTAGGGCCGGAGGACGTTCTCAAGTTCGTGCACTGCCTGGTCCCTATCTGGTCACTGACGTTCGGTCACTGACGTTCGGTCATTGGAGGTCGGACATTGATGCCCGCCGCTGGCGCCGGGCCTTTCGTTGCGCAGCCTAGAGCGGGGCGCACTGGCCGTTGGTGGCCACCAGTTCGCGGATCGACTGTTCGTCGCCCTGGCGCTTGAACTGGTTGAGCATCTCCTCGGTGATCGGCTCGCCGTCGGGCGTTGTGGTCACCGGAGTGAAGTCCGACGTCGGCGGAGCGGGCTGCGTGCCGGGCTGGGCGAAGCGCGCCGTGCCGGCGGCCGAGAGTGGCCCGGGCGCGGTGCCCGGCTGGAGGATGCCGTCCTCCGCTGACCCCGAGGCCTGGGGCGCAAGGAGCTTATCCACTTTTTCGTGGATCTGGTCGAAGTCCGGCACCGTGGAGAAGGAGGCGTCGAAGTCGGGGGGCCCGATGGTCAGCCGGCTCGTCTCCTGGCCTTTGGCCTTCATCGCCAGGTCAACAAAGCTGCCGAGCTGGCCAGCGGAGATGTTGGAGTCCACCACTTTGGTGCCGGCATTCACGATGTCCTCGAATTTCGACAGCAGGGTCCCCGGGTCCAGCTGCTTGAGCATGGCCTGCTGGACGCACTGCTGCCGCGCGATGCGGGCGTAGTCGTCCACAAATTCGCGGGAGCGGCCGTACCAGAGGGCGTGGTAGCCATCGAGGGTAGTGTCGCCGGCCGGGATCCAGCCCAGCGGCATGCCGTGGATGCCGTTGGCCTCATCGATGGTCTCGCCGCTGATGGGGACCCAGCCGCCGGCCTTGATCCGGATGCCGCCCATGGCATCGACGAGCTTGGCGAAGCCGTCCATGTCCACCAGGACGTAGGCCTGCACCTTGATGCCCAGCGAACCGGACACGGCTTCCAGCGTGGCCTGGGCGCCCGGGTCTGCGACACCGGGGTAGAGGTCCTTGTGTTCGTTGGTGACCTCGGTGTTGATGGCGTTGATGAGGCATTCGTCGCCGCAGTCGTAGCCGTCGGGGTAGATCTGGCGCATCGGTGAGCCCTCGCTGAACTGCGCGTTCTGGAGGTTCCGGGGTACAGAGATGATGGCGGTCTGGCCGGTCTTGGCGTCCACGCTGATCACGGAAAGGCTGTCCGGCCGGCGGCCGGTGCGGTCCGCACCGGCGTCGCCGCCCATCATCAGGAAGTTGAAGCGGCCCTCGGACGGCTCCATGGCGGGTCCGTTGGAGAAGATGCTGCCGATGGCGGTGCGGCCGACGTTAAGCAGGTAGGCGGCGTAGCCCAGCGAGCCGCTGCTAAGGATCATGGCGAACACGAGGCTTACGACGACGGCGGCGCGGATCCGCGGTGCGAGCATCACCGGGCGGATCAGGCGCAGGGTGTTGATGAACAGGCCAGCCCAGCCGACGGCCAGCGTCGCCAGGACGATGACCAGCAGGAGCGAGGCCACAGGGTTGGTGAGCAAGGTGATCAGCGTTGAACGGGACGTCACCAGGAGGAGGACCACTGCGAGGGTCACGGCCCAGACCGTCAGCGTGATGCGCAGGGCGATCCGCCCGATCCGCCGGTTGCCCGCGACAGTCTGCGCGCTGCCGGGGACCAGCAGTGTCATCAGGATCAGCAGGAAGGCACGCTTGTTCAGGACCGCCGCCGCCGCGCCCGAGGGGTGGCGGACCGGGTCTGTCAGGGTCTGGCCCGGCTGCTGCCCGTTCTGCCGACCCGGCCGGCGGGAGGGGGCATACCTGTTGGTCATCTGGGAATCCTTAACGGCTGCCCCGGGTGGCTGTGCTTCCGTTTTCGTCGGAGAACACTTCACTCACCTTGTGCCGCAGCCTGTCGCCCTTGCGGGTGGCGGCGTCGTTGAGTTCCTGGGCGAAGTCGAGGAGCCCGGCCCGGAGCCGGGCGGCGGGGGCATCGGTTCCGGAGGCGAGGATACGCACGGCAAGGAGCCCGGCGTTGCGGGCCCCGCCGATGGAGACGGTGGCGACCGGAACCCCGGCAGGCATCTGCACGATGGACAGCAGGGAGTCCATGCCGTCGAGGGTCTTCAGCGGCACGGGGACGCCGATCACCGGCAGCGGGGTGACGGAGGCAAGCATGCCGGGCAGGTGGGCGGCGCCGCCGGCACCGGCAATGATGACCCGCAGACCGCGGGCCTGCGCAGTCTGCCCGTATCGGATCATTTCGGCGGGCATGCGGTGGGCGGAGACGACGTCGGCCTCGAACGGGATGCCGAACTCCGCGAGAGCCTCCGCGGCGGCCTCCATGACCGGCCAGTCCGAGTCCGATCCCATCACGAGGCCCACGATCGGGGCAGTGACCAAGGAGTCCTGCGTCAGCGGGGACTGGGCTTTCGGGGACTGGGCTGCCGGGGGCGTGGCTGCGTTGCTGGCGCTCATGCGTTCTCCTCGGAGATTCCCGATGCGGTGTTGGACTGGGCCCGGCCGTTCCGGATGATGTTGGCTACGGTGCTGGCCCGTTCCCGGACGGAATCGACCTCGGCCGCGGAACCGCCGACGAGGTTGACGTGGCCCAACTTGCGGCCCGGGCGGACGGCCTTGCCGTAGCAGTGGACCTTCGCAGCGGGTTCGCTGGCGAGGGCGGCGGGGTAGGCGGAGAACAGATCCTGGTTCGCTCCGCCGAGGAAATTCTTCATCACAACGACGGGACCGAGCAGGTCCGTCGCGCCGAGCGGAAGGTTAAGGATGGCCCGGAGATGCTGCTCGAACTGGCTCGTGACGGAACCATCCTGCGTCCAGTGGCCCGTGTTGTGCGGGCGCATGGCGAGTTCGTTGATGAGGAAGCCTGGCCCGACGCCGGGGGTCTCGAACAATTCCACGGCCATGACGCCGGTGACGTCGAGTTCGTTGGCGATCCGGATCGCGGCGTTCTCAGCCGCGGCGGCCACCTCAAGGGGGATGTCCAGCGCGGGGGCGATGACTTCGTCGCAGACACCGTCGACCTGGATCGTGTGCACCACCGGCCAGGCACGGCACTCCCCGTCAGGGGTCCGTGCGACCAGGGCGGAGAGCTCGCGGCTGAAATCCACCCTGGCTTCGGCCAGCAGGGGAGTCATGGCCTGGAACCAGTCCGCGGTGGCCCCGGCCTCTTCCGCTGAGCCCACCATCCGAACACCCTTCCCGTCGTAGCCGCCGCGGGGAGTCTTCAGGACCACCGGCCAGCCGATGTCATCGCCGAAGGCAATCAGCCCGGCCACGTCGTCGACGGACGCCCAGCGCGGATTGGGCAGTTCCAGCCGGTCGACGGCGGCCCGCATCACGAGCTTGTCCTGGGCGTTGAGCAGGGCATCCGGACCCGGGTGGATATTGACGCCGGACTCGAGCAGGGAGCGGAGGTGGCCGGCAGGGACGTGCTCATGATCGAAGGTCAGGACGTCCAGGCCGCGGGAGAACTCGAGCAGATGGTCCAGATCGGTGTAGTCACCCACCGGGGCGTTGGCCACGGCGGAGACGGCGGAGACGTCCTCACGTTCGGCAAGGACGCGGAGCTCAAAGCCCAGGGCGGTGGCCGCCGGGGCCATCATTCGGGCAAGCTGGCCGCCGCCAACAACACCGATCACAGGAAAAGTCACAAGTCCCAGCCTACCGAAAACCTCAGCACAACCGGGCTTTGGGGACTTCCTGCGCCGGTCCGGTGCGGCATTTGGGCGCATTTCGGCAGTGTTGCCACGGTGTTGCCGCAGGGCACAGCGCCGGCTGCCCGCCGGGGGTGACGCCGTCTTCCCGGCGGTGACAGGGCGACGCCGGGACAGCGATCAGGCTGGCGGGCGGGGCGCGCTCACGGGAATCGGCGCTAAAATAGGGCCGGTGGCCCACTGGCCGACAGTTCCAACAGGCCACGGAGGGTCATGATTACTACACTTGCTGAGCGCCTGCGGGGCCTTGCCTCGCTCTTCTGGCGGGAAGTGGCCAAGTTCGGGGCGGTGGGCGGTGTTGCGTTCATCATTGACAACGGGTTCACCTACTACCTGATGCACGGCCCGATGACGGACAGCGAGGCCAAGGCCCGGTTCGTGGGAGCCAGCATCGCGACCGTATTCTCCTGGATCGCGAACCGTTTCTGGACCTTCCGCCACCGCCGCCAGGACAACGTGATCCGCGAGTTCCTGATGTTTGTCCTGATCAACGGCATCGGCATCGGCATCTCCACCGGGTTCACCGCCCTGGCCAAGTACAGCCTCGGTGTTACCGACAAAAACATGCTCTTCGCCGCGGGAATCGTCGGCATCCTCGTCGCAACCGTGGTGCGGTTTTTCGCCTACCGCTTCCTGGTCTTCAACAAGGAACTCGACGACGAGCCGGAGTTCTCCCACGACCACGAGATCATCGAACGCCACCCGCACACCCAGCCGGGCGTCCGGGTGCCGGAGCAGTCCGTCAAAAATCCGGAACGTCCCGGCCCTCCCGCCTAGGTGCGTGGGTCATTAGTCGGGTAGCGGCGGGTTCTCGATTTTGGGTTTAAATCGCCGGGCCGGTTCCCGGGATTCGGCAGGGTCTCTGGG
>NZ_JAXCID010000038.1:0-41939 GCF_035985125.1 Arthrobacter sp. CG_A4
ACTGCTCCCTCTGGCGACGAAAACACCAACACCGCGCCCAGCAATGCCATTACAAGGCCCGCGGTCACGTCCCACAAACGCGACTGTAGTACTAGGCGACCGGTGCCGGGCCCCGGGACGGGTCAGGCCGGGGCGGGGTCAGTGCAGCTCGTCGTGGTGGATCCGCTCGCCTGAGCTGCCGCAGGGGTTCCCCGCTCCCGCTCCATTGTTTGGCGATGATCTCGGCGGCTATGGAGATGGCGGTTTCCTCGGGCGTACGGGCACCCAGGTCCAGCCCCACCGGACTATGCAGCCGGGACAGCTCATCGACGCCGAGTCCTGCCGCTCGCAGGCGGGCGATCCGGTCCTCGTGGGTCCGCCGGGATCCCATGGCCCCGATGAATGCCATGGGGCTGCCGCGCAGAGCTACTTCCAGCAACGGGATATCGAACTTCGGATCATGCGTCAGGACACACAGCACGGTCCGCTCGTCCACGAGACCCTTCTCGAACTGCCCGGACAGATAGCGGTGCGGCCACGCGTTGACGACGTCGGCCACGTCCGGGAAGCGCGCGGGAGTGGCGAAGATCGCCCTGGCATCGCACACCGTGACGCGGTAACCCAGGAACGTTCCCAGCCGGGCCAGTGCCGAGGCGAAGTCGATCGCCCCGAAGACCAGCATCCGCGGCGGCGGGGCGTAGCTGGCGAAGAAGACGCGCATCCCGGAGTCCGCCGGCGACGTGGTCCCTGACGGCGTCCAGTTCCGCGAAACTCTGCCGGGGGACCGGCTCGACGAAGATGTCGATGATCCCGCCGCAGGTCAAGCCGACGGCGTAGGCATCGTCGTCGCTGATCCCGTAGCGCACCAGGACCGGTGTGCCTTCCGCTTTGACCCGGGTGGCCAGCTCGAACACGGCGCCCTCAACGCAGCCGCCGGAAACCGAACCGACGGCTTCGCCCTCCGCGGTGACAACCATGGCTGCCCCGGGGAGCCGCGGGGCGGACATGAACGTGCTCACAACGGTGGCCAGGCCGGCGGTGCTGCCCTTCTGCCAGCCCGGCATTATTGCCGCGAGCACATCACGCACTGGCGGCCCTAAGCTTCCCGTACATTTTGATCACCCGGAAGGCCGACCGCCGGCCCGCCCAATAGGCCACGCAGGCCACCACCGCCACGATGGCCAGGACCTTCCCGGGGCTGGCGAGCTGGTCCGCGGCGATGCCTTTCGCGAGGCTCAGCGCGTCCAGGCTGCCGGCGGCGCCGGGTGCGGTGGACGGCGTCGTCGTGGTTGGCGTCGCGGAAGAGGCAGAGGCAGAGACGGGCTCAGCGGCGGCGGCCGCGGCCTCTGCAGCGGAAGCGGACGCCGCGACATCGGCAGGGGCGGGCGGGGATGCCGGCGCTGCCGCTGCCACCGGGGCCGGCTCCGCGAGCATGGCCTGCAGGTTGCTGGCGAAAAGTGCCATCATCTGTTCGGTGACGCTGCCGATCACGCCCTTGCCCATCGCGGCAGCCTTGCCGGAGAGCGCGATGTCGGCGTTGACCGTTCCCTTCGTGGTGCCGCCGGCCTCTTCGGCCAGGGACAGCGTCACCGTAGCCTCGGCGGTGCCCTGGCCGCGGGTCTCCTGCGCCTTCCCACCGAGGACGGCCCGGTGCTCGGCGGCGTTGCGCTCGACGACGTTCAGGAGGCCTTTGTACTGCATGTTCACCGGGCCCAGCTTCACGGTCATGCCGGCCTGATAGGCGTCGTCGGAGAGTTTGTTGAGGATCCGGGCGCCGGGCACGCAGCCCGCCACGCGTTCGAAGTCCATCAGGGTGTCCCAGACCTTGTCGATCGGTGCCACTACCGAGAATGTGCTGTCAATCTGCATTAGCCCGTCCTTTTCTCAAGTGCTATCTGGCCGTCGCCGCGGATTGCGGCTGCCACCTCCGTCAATGCCGAGTAGCTGTGTCCGCTCACGAAGGCATCGCAGTGCGGCAGCGCCGCCGCCATGCCGCCCACCAACGGCTCGTAGCCGGGAGCCGCCTTGCGCGGGTTCACCCAGACGATCCGGTATGCCAGACGCCGGAGCCGGGCCATCTGCGCCGCGACCTGGTCCGGATCCTCCTGGGCCCAGCCGTCCGAGAAGATCACCACCACCGCACCGCGCGCCAGTCCGCGGCGGCCGTGGTCGTCCACGAAGCGGCGGAGACTCTCGGCGATCCGGGTGCCTCCGGCCCAGTCGGGGGCGGCAGCGGCGGCCCGGGCCAGGGCCTCGTCCGGGTCGCGCAGCGACAGTTGCCGGGTGAGCCGGGTCAGGCGCGTGGAGAACACGAACGCCTCGGCTCCGGCAGTGGCCACCGCGCCCTGCACCAGCGACACGAAGATCCGTGCGTACGGTTCCATCGAGGCCGAGACGTCGCACAGCATCACCAGTTTGCGCCGTTGCTCACGACGTCGGGCGTACAGCAGCCGGGTGGTGCCGGAGCCGGAACGCCGGGCCGCCCGGACCGTGGCGCGGACGTCCAGCCGGGCGCTGCTGTGGGCAGACTTGCGGGTGCGGCGGCTCAGCCGTGTCGGCGTCGCGAGCAGCAGCCGGGAAGCCAGCCGCCTGACCGCGAGGACCTCCTCGGGGGAGAGTTCCGCGAAGGCCGTAGCGTGCAGGTGTTCCTCCGCCGAGGCCATGGCCAGCAGGGCTTCCCGCCCGGCCGGATCCCGGTCCCCGGAGCTGTCCGGCCCGGCCGAGGCAAGCGCCGGAAGGGGCTGCTGCCGGTCGGGGGCGGCCCGGGTAGCGCGGTTGTCGGCGGGGGAGGGCCTCGTGCGGGCTTCGCCGGGACCGGCCGGCGGCGCAGCAGCCGGCGCCCCGGGCCAGGGAAGCTGGGCGGGGGAGGGCCTCGTGCGGGCTTCGCCGGGACCGGCCGGCGGCGCAGCAGCCGGCGCCCCGGGCCAGGGAAGCTGGGCGGCGGGGTCGAAACCGCCGCTGAACACGGCGGAGAAGACGGCGTCGAACACCGGGAGCTGTTCGCGCGCGGACACCAGCACCACCCGGGACGTCCAGTAGAGCTTTTCGACGTCGCTCGGAGGGACTAGCCGGAGGGCCTCCGCCAGCCGGACCGCGCGGTCCGGCGAGCAGGAGAGCCCCGCGCGGCGCAGCGCGGTGATGAAGGCAGCAGAAAGGATGGCTGCCTCCACCGTCGGGAGCACTGTGGCCTCAGCCACCGGTGCCCGCCACGAGCCAGTCCGCCCCGCGGGTGCCCACCAGCTCCAGGTCATCCCTGTTCTTGACAATCGAGCCCCAGGTCCGCTCCGCCGTCGTAGCGTCGATGCGGTCGATGCCCAGCACGGCGAGGGCGGACACCCAGTCGATGGCCTCCGAGATTCCCGGGGGCTTGGCCAGGTCCAGGCCGCGCAGCTTCGTGATGACAGCCGCGGCCTGCAGCGCCAGCGGGCCGCTGCTGGCCGGCACCCGGCGGCGCACGATCTCTGCGATCCGGTCCTGTCCGGGGTAGTCGATCCAGTGGTACAGGCAGCGGCGGGTGAGGGCATCGTGCAGGTCCCGGGTCCGGTTGGAGGTCAGGATCACGATCGGCGGATGGGTGGCCCGGATGGTGCCGAGCTCCGGGATGCTGACCGCGGCCTCGGCCAGCAGCTCGAAGGTGAACGCTTCGAACTCGGCGTCGGCTCGGTCTATCTCATCCAGCAGCAGCACCGCCGGGCGTGGGCCGGGATGCTCGATCGCCTGGAGCAGCGGCCGGCGCAGCAGGTACTCCGGGCCGAACAGATCGGCTTCGGTGACGGAGGCGTCGTGAACCTCGGCCAGCCGGATCCCCAGGAGCTGCCGCTGGTGGTTCCACTCGTAGAGGGCCTCACCGGCGTCGATCCCCTCGTAACACTGCAGCCGAAACAGCGGCGTATCGAGGAGCCCTGCCAGGGCTTTCGCCGCCTCGGTTTTGCCGACGCCGGCCTCACCCTCCAACAGAATGGGCTGTGGCAGCCGGACGGCGAGGAACAGCGCGGTGGCCAGCCCGACGTCGGCGAGGTAGTCGTTCATGTCCAGCGCCGCCATCAGCGCAGGCACATCGGGAACCCTTTCCCGCACGTCCTCCGCCGCGCCGGTGCGCGCCGCCGTGTTCACGGCGCCGTCTCCAGCCCGGCCAGGATCCGGCGGTAGTCCTCTTCCGTATCGACGTCCGGAGGGACGGGGCCGGGCACGGTGAGCTCGACGACGTCGTCCGCCCGCTGCTCCAGCAGCTTCCAGACCGCCTTGTCGCCGTGCAAAGCCGACAGTTCGGGCAGGAACGCCTTGGAAAATGCCAGGGGATGGCCCAGGCCATTGTCGTAGCGGCACACGGCGATGCCCGGCCGGGCCGGCGCCGGCCCGGTGGAGAGCATCTCACGGAGCGCCCGCACGTTGGCGGTCCGGACCCCCGGCTGGTCCCCGAGCAGGAGGACCAGGGTATCGGTGTCCGGGTGCAGCACGGCCATTCCCGCGGCGATCGAGGAGGAACAGCCTTCGCCGAAGTCGGGGTTGACCACAATGTCGCAGCCGTCCGTGTCGACGGTGCGCCGCACCTCCGCGGCCGAGCCGCCCAGCGCCAGTACCGTCTGATCGAAGCCGCAGTCCCGGCGGTGGCAAGGACGGCGTCGAGCAGTACGCCCCGGCCGTAGGGCAGCAACTGCTTGGGCCGGCCGAGGCGACGGGATCCACCGGCCGCCAGGATCAGGCCGGCAGACCTCGGTATCGAGGGTGACCGCTCAGGTGCTGCGGGCATAGCGCTCCGGATCCTTGCGGAAAGCGGCACGGCAGCCGGGCGAACAGAAGTACACGGTGGTCCCGTTGTGCACAACGTGCAGCGAGGACTCCGTGGCGGCGACGGTCATCCCGCAGACCGGGTCGACCGCGGTGGCTGGGGCCGATTCAGCTGGGGCCGATTCAGCTGGGGCCGCTTCAGGCCGGGCAGCGGGTGCAGCGGGCGCAGCGGGTGGTGCGCCGTGCCGGGCCTTGGCCCGTTCCTGGATGAGTTGGGCGAGAATCGACAGCGCGATCTCGCCGGGGGACCGGGCCCCAAGCTGCAGCCCGGCCGGGGTGAAGACACGCGAGCGCTGTTCCGGGTCGATCTCGAGGGACTCCAGCACCGCTGCGCCCCGCGACTCGCTGGCCACCAGCGCAACATAGGGAACACCGGCCCGCAGGGCTGCCTCGAGGGCGACCTCCTCGGCCTTGCCATGGGAGGCAACGATCAGTGCCGCATCATCTGCCCGGGGCGACGCCGATTCCCCGTCGGTGAGTTCCACGGCCAGCCCGACGCCGGTACCGAGTGACTCGAGCGCCTGGGCTACCGGCGTCGTGCCGACCACCACGACCCGGGGCGCGGGGATGCGCGGCTGCAGGAAGATCTCGATCGCCCCGCCGCTGAGGCACGGGTTGGAGACCTCGACGGCGCCCTCCTCAACGTTGCGGGACGGTTCGCCCGGGACCACGCGCAGCAGGAGCGGCTCCCCGGACGCGAGCACCTGGCGGCTGTATTCCCGCACGGATGCTTCGACGCAGTTTCCGCCGACAAATCCCTGGATCTCACCGGAGGGCAGGACCAGGGCCGTATCCCCGGCATGGGCGCTGGTGGGCCGCTGGGCGCGGACCACAGTGGCGTGCACGAACGGCTCACGGCGGGAGGCGAGGTCAGTCGCCCGGGCCGTGAGGGACTCTGCGGTCGGCGTCATGTCAGATCGGCGGCCTGGCGCGGCCCTGCATGGCGGCCCAGACCCGGGCCGGGGTGCACGGCATGTCCATGTGCACCACCCCGTAGGGCGCCAGCGCGTCGACCACCGCGTTCACGATCGCCGGCGGCGAGCCGACTGTGGCGGACTCACCGATGCCTTTCGCGCCGATGGGGTGGTGCGGGGAGGGGGTGACGGTGAACCCGGTCTCCCAGTCCGGCACCTCCATGGCGGTAGGGATCAGGTAGTCCATGAACGACCCGCCGAGGCAGTTGCCGTCGGCGTCGAACTCGATGATCTCCATCAGGGCCATCCCGACGCCGTCGGTCAGCCCGCCGTGCACCTGGCCTTCGATGATCATCGGGTTGATGCGGGTGCCGCAGTCGTCCACCGCGATGAAGCGCCGCACCTTCACATGCCCGGTGCCGGGATCGATGTCGACCACACAGATATAGGCGCCGAACGGGAAGGTCAGGTTCGGTGGATCGTAGGTCACCTCGGCGTCGAGGTTCCCGTCGACCCCCTCGGGCAGGGCCACCGTGCCGTGCGCGCCAAAGGCGATCTCGGCGATGGTCTTCCCCACGCCGGGGTCGCCTTTGACGAACCAGCGGCCCTTCTCCCACTCGAGGTCCTCGGGCCGGGTCTCCAGCATGGCGGCCGCGATCAGCTTCGCCTTTTCGCGGATCTTCCGCGCCACGAGGGCGACGGCGCCGCCGCTGACAGGCGTCGAGCGGCTCCCGTAGGTGCCAAGCCCGAACGGTGTCTGGTCCGTGTCGCCGTGGACGACGTCGATGTCCTCCGGCGGGATGCCGAGCTCCTCGGCGACGATCTGGGCGAAGGTGGTCTCGTGGCCCTGGCCCTGGCTTTGCACCGAGAGCCTGACGACGGCCTTACCGGTGGGGTGGACGCGAAGCTCGGCGCCGTCGGCCATGCCGAGGCCTACGATGTCGAAGTGCTTGCGGGGCCCGGCGCCCACGGTCTCCGTGAAGAAGGCGACGCCGATCCCCATCAGCTCACCGCGCCCGCGCTTCTCTTTCTGTTCGCGCCGGAGCTCGTCGTAGCCGGCCATCTGCATGGACAGCCGCATGGCGGGCTCGTAGTTGCCCGAGTCGTAGACCCAGCCGGTCTTGTTGGCATAGGGGAACTGTTCCGGCTTGATGAAGTTCTTGAGCCTCAGTTCGGCCGGATCCATCTCCAGCTTGCGGGCCAGGATGTCCACCATCCGCTCCACGAGGTAGACGGCCTCGGTAACGCGGAAGGAACAGGCATAGGCGACGCCGCCCGGGGCCTTGTTCGTATAGACGCCCGTGACGCTGCAGTAGGCGGCCAACAAGTCATAGCTGCCGGTAAAGATGGAGAAGAAGCCGGCGGGGTTCTTGGTGGGCTGGGCCGTGGCGTTGAACGCGCCATGGTCGGCCAGCACATTGGTCCGTAACGCGAGGATTTTGCCATCCCTGGTGGCCGCGATCTCGCCCTGCATAATGTAGTCGCGGGCGAAGGACGTGGACATCAGGTTCTCCGAGCGGTCCTCCACCCACTTCACCGGCCGCCCGGTGACGATCGAGCCGACGACGGCGAGGATGTAACCGGGGTAGATGCCAACCTTGTTGCCGAAGCCGCCGCCGATATCGGGGGACACCACGCGGATCTTGTGCTCCGGGATCCCGGCGACGATCGCGAACAGGGTCCGGTGCGCGTGCGGGGCCTGGGTGGTTTCGTAGAGCGTCAGCTTCCCGTCGATCGGGTCGAAGTCCGCGATGGCCCCGCAGGTTTCCATCGGGGCCGGATGGACGCGGGGGTAGACGATCTCCTGGCTGACGACGACGTCGGCGCTCGCGAAGACGGCCTCGGTTTCGGCCTTGTCTCCCATTTCCCAGTCGAAGATGTGGTTGTCCGTCCGGCCCTCGATCTCGTCGCGGATCACGGGGGCGTCGGCGTCGAGAGCCCTGCGGGCATCAATCACCGGGGCCAGGACGTCGTATTCAACCTCGATCAGCTCCAGCGCGTCACGGGCGGCGTAGCGGTCCTCGGCCACGACGAACGCGACCTCCTGCCCCTGGAACCGGACCTTGTCCGTCACCAGCACGGCCTGGACATCCGCGGAGAGGGTGGGGGCCCAGGCGAGTTTGAGGCCAAGCAGGTCCTGTCCGGTGATGACGGCAAGGACTTTCGGATGCGCCAGGGCGTTGGTGGGGTCGATCGAGACGAGCCGGGCGTGCGCCACAGGAGCGCGCAGGATGGCGCCGTGCAGCATGCCGGGCAGGACGATGTCGTCCAGGTAGTGGCCCTTTCCGCGGACGAAACGCGGGTCTTCCTTGCGCTGGATCCGGCCGTAGCCGATGGGGCGGTCCTCGTCGCCGGCCGCCGGGTTGCTCGGCCGTTCATGGAGGACGGTCATGCCTTCACCTCTGCGCTCGCGGTGTCTGCGTCTTCTGTGCTGCCGCCGGCCGGGTGGTTCGCTGCCCACTGCACGGAGCGGACGATCGTGGCGTAGCCGGTGCACCGGCAGATCTGTCCCGAAATGGCCTGCCGGATCTCGGTGGTATCCGGATGCGGATTCTTGTCCAGCAGGGCGCGGGCGGTCAGCATCATGCCGGGGGTGCAGAAGCCGCATTGCAGCCCGTGTTCCTCCATAAAGCCTTGCTGGACGGGGTCCAGCGTTGCCCCGCTGGCGAGCCCTTCGACGGTGCGGATCTCGTGCCCGGCGGCCATGGCGGCGAGCACGGTGCAGGATTTCACCGGCTGCCCGTCCATCAGGACCACACAGATCCCGCAGTTGGTGGTGTCGCAGCCCCAGTGGGTGCCGGTCAGTCCGAGGACCTCGCGGATGCAGTGGACGAGGAGTACGCGGGGTTCAATATCGTTCGTCACATCGTTGCCGTTCACGGTCATACTGATCTGCATCCGCTTCAGCCTTCCTGCGTCTGGGCGGCGCGGATGCAGGCAAGCCGCAATACCCGCCGGGTGAGTTCGTCGGCGAGATGCCGTTTGTAGTCGATCGGGCCGCGCTGGTCGTCCACCGGATCGCAGGCCGCCGCCGCAAGCCGTCCGGCCTCAACGAACAGCTCCTCGGCGGGCCGGTGACCCCGGAGTACTCCGGCGGCCTCCGCAACGGTGTGGTCCAGGCCGAGGGCGGTGAGCCCGACGGCGGCGCCGGAAACCGTGCCGTCCCCGGCGAGGGTGACGGCGGCGCCGGCCGCGCCGACAGCCCAGTCGCCAACACGGCGTTCAACCTTCTCGTAAGCGCTGCCCGAGCGGGACTGGATGGGGAAGCGGAGCTCGCACAGCAGCTCGTCCTGACCAACCGCCGTCTCATAGGGGCCGCGGTGGAACTCGGCCATGGACAAGATGCGCTCGCCGCCTGCTCCGCGGATGACTGCCTCCGCCCCAAGGACGTCGCACACCGTGGACAGGTCCTCGGCCGGGTCAGCCTGGCACAGTGAGCCCTCGATCGTTCCGCGGTTGCGGACCACCGGATCCGCAATGACCTGTTCGGCGTCCCGGACGATGGGGAAGAGCCCGGCGACCTCGTCCGACTCCAGCAGTGTGGTGTGGCGGGTCATGGCACCGATCCGCAGCGTGTCGCCGTCGCGGAGGATGAAGTCAAGTTCATACAGGTCGTTGATGTCGATCAGCCACTCAGGCCGGGCGAGCCGGAGCTTCATCATCGGCAGGAGGCTGTGGCCGCCGGCGACGACCCTGGACTCCGCGCCATGGCGCGAAAGGAGTTCAAGCGCGTTGTCCACAGATGTGGCCCGCACATAGTCGAACGGAGCCGGAATCTGCATTGTCCCTACCTCACTCCAAGGCGCCGGCAACGTCGCGCAGCACCGATTTGACGCAAGTCTTGCGCCGCCTGATGCGGAGTGTCGACATCGTCATAAGCGAAAGGTTATGACGCCGTGTCAATGACACTGAGCCAGCTCCGTACGTTCGCACTGGTGGCCAGGCTGGGTTCTCTTCACGCGGCTGCGGAGGCGCTCGGCGTCAGTGAGCCGGCCGTGTCCTCCGCCCTGGCAGCGCTCCGGCTGGACCTCGGTGACCCGATCTTCGTCCGCGCCGCTGGCGGGATTGCCCTGACGCCCGGCGGCCGGGCCCTGGCCGTCTACGCCCAGGACATCGTCGGGCTGGCGGATCAGGCCCGCTCGGAGGTTGCCAACGCCAAGAACGACGCCGGGCAGCTCAAGATTGCCGCCACCCCGACCTTCGCCGAGCACGCTGCCGGCCGGCTGCTGGACCTCTTCACCACGCGGCTCCCCGGAGTTGTCGTTGACGTCGTCGTCGAGTCTCCGCAGGACCTCGCCTCCCTCCTGCATGAGCGCGCCTACGACATCGAACTGGGCGCGCGGCCGACGACGCCCGCCGGCACTGCCGTGACTGAGTTCCGCCTGGAATCCGCGGCGTTCCTGCGCTACCAGCGTGCTTTCGTCGCGGCGCCGGCCGATCCGCTGGGACGACTGCACGGACCGGTTGCTGTGACGCAACTGCTGGCCCGGCCGTGGTTTGCCGGGCCGGCCGGGATCCAGGACAGCACCGAGGAGGGCCGCTGGCTGGCGTCGATGGCGGTGGCGCCGGACATTATCCGGCTTAGCAGCGAGACCGATGCACTTGCCGCCGTGCGGGCGGGGGAGGGCATCATGCTGGCGCTCGGCCACATTGTCCGCGCAGAAATCCAGAGCGGTACCCTGGTCCGGCTCCCCGTCGTCGGGACACCTGTGTCAGGCCTGTGGTGGGCCAGCACACTGGACCACCGCCGCGCCGCCACAATGGCGCAGACGCTGAAGCGCTTCGTCGGTACCGCCGACGCGACTGCGGCCATGGTCGCCCCGGGAGGCTCGCGCGGACTCCAGCGCCGGGGCTCGAAGTTCCACGTCGCGCTGTGGAGCAAGTGAGGGTATCTGTTTCCTTCTGTCCCGCTGCCCGGTGCCGTGTTGTCCGGTGTCGCGTTGCAGAACGCCCGCGTCGGTGCTACCCCTAGAGTGATAGACGATCGAATAACGCCCCCTACGAAGAGGACTCGCTATGACTTTGCCCCGGGATGAAGACAGCTCGCTGCGGCTCTGGAGCAGCAGACTGATCCAGGCGTTGCAGATTCTTGATCTGGAAGTCGACCATGAGAAGATCGTCCAGGTCGCTGAGGAATCTGTTAAAGCTGTCGGGCCGCACGCGGATGCCATCAGCGCGTTCATCGTCGGCTACGCCGCAGGCACCGCCTCCACGAACGGCCGCAAGGGCACCAAGGAAGCCGTTCACGCCGCGTCCAACAAGGTCCTTGAGCTGTGCGAACACGGCGAATCCGGCGGCCCCGATGAAAAGGGCTGGGCCAAGAGGGCCCAGTAGCAGGCCACGCGGCGCCGGACCGGATCTCGCCGCCCGCAATCTCGCCGCCCGCACGTGGAACTCCGGGGGACATGTCCTGCCTGGGTCGCGGGGATGGACATGGTGGCACAATGTCCGCCGGCCGCGGCCGGGACGGGACATGTCCCCCCGGGGTCTGCGCAGCAATGTGCGCTACCGCAAGTGGGCCGCCCCTGAGGTTGCGGTCGCGGAGCTGTCCGGGGTCTGGTCCGGGCTGGCTTTCAGCCGGACAATGACCGCCTTGGAAACCGGGGTGTTGCTGCCTTCGGCCGTGTGGTTCAGCGGCACCAGCACGTTGGCCTCGGGGTAGTAGGCGGCCGCGCAGCCGCGGGCAGTCGGGTAGGAGACCACCCGGAACTTGCGGAGTACCCGCTCGACGCCGTCCTTGTACTCGCCGAGGATGTCCACGAACAAGCCGTCGGCCAGGCCCAGCTCTGCGATATCCTCCGGATTCACAAACACCACGTGGCGGCCCTTCTTGATGCCCCGGTAGCGGTCGTTGTGGCCGTAGATTGTCGTATTGAACTGGTCGTGGGAGCGCATGCTCTGCAGGATAAGCGTGCCCTCGGGCTTCTCTACATGCTCCAGTTCGTTGACGGTGAGTACGGCCTTGCCGGTGGGGGTCGGGAAAGTACGTGAATCCCGGGGACCGTTCGCCAGGATGAACCCGCCCTCCTGCCGGATCCGTTCGTTGTAGTTTTCACAGCCGCCCACAACCCGTGAGATGTGGTCCCTGATGAGGTCGTAGTTCTTCTCATAGCCGTCCCAATCGGCCTTGATCCTGTTCCCGACGACGGCCTTGCCGAGGCGGCTGACGATCGCCGGCTCGGACAGCAGTTGGTGCGAGACAGGCTCAACGGTGCCCCGGGAGGGGTGGACGGCGCAGACCGTGTCCTCCACGGAGACGAACTGCTCGCCCGACTCCTGGATATCGATCTCGGTCCGGCCCATCGTGGGCAGGATCAGGGCTTCCGTGCCGGTCACCGTGTGGGACCGGTTGAGCTTCGTGGAGATCTGGACGGACAACTCGGTGTTCGGCATCGCAGCCTCGGTGGCGTTGGTGTCCGAAACAGCGCCGACGAAGTTTCCGCCAAGCGCCACGAAGGCCTTGATCCCGCCGTCGCGCATTTTGTTGATGGTCTCCACCGCGTCGACGCCGTGTTCGCGGGGCGGCTCGAAGTCGAATTCCGCGCCGAGGGCCTCCATGAAGGACTGCGGCATCTGCTCCCAGATGCCCATGGTGCGGTCGCCCTGGACGTTGCTGTGGCCGCGGATGGGGGAGGCGCCCGCACCTGGCTTGCCGATGTTGCCGCGCAGCAGGAGCAGGTTGATGATCTCCTTGATGGTGGCCACGCCCTTTTTCTGCTGCGTAATGCCCATGGCCCAGGTGATGATCACCTTGTCGGCCTTAAGATAGCGGGCGGCGAGCTCATCGATGTCCTCGGCGCGCAGCCCCGTCGCTTTCAGCACTGCCTGTTCGTCCAGTTGGCTGAGGTGCTCCTTGAGCTCTGCCAGGCCCTCGCAGTGCTCGGCCAGAAAGGCGTGGTCCAGCACAGTCCCCGGGTTCCGGTCCTCGGCGTCGAGGACGCGCTTGGAGAGGGCCTGCAGCAGGGCCATGTCACCGCCGATGCGGATGTGCAGGAACTGATCTGCGATCTCCGTGCCGCGGCCGATGATGCCCTTGACTTTTTGCGGGTTTTTGTACCGGCGCAGGCCCGCCTCCGGGAGCGGATTGACGGCTACTATCTCGCCGCCGTTCTCTTTGCATGCCTCAAGCTCGGTGAGCATACGCGGGTGGTTGGTGCCGGGGTTCTGGCCCATGACAATAATCAGGTCAGCTTTGGCGTAGTCGTCAAAGGAGACGGTGGCCTTGCCGATGCCGATGGTCTGGCCCATCCCCCAGCCCGAGGATTCGTGGCACATATTGGAGCAGTCCGGGAGATTGTTGGTACCGTAGCCGCGGACCAGCAGCTGGTACAGGAAAGCGGCCTCGTTGGAGGTCCTGCCGCTCGTGTAGAAGGCTGCCTCGTCGGGGGAGTCCAGACCGGCGAGTTTGTCCGCGATGATGCGGATCGCCTCGTCCCAGCTGACCGGCTTGTAGTGGTCCCCGCCTGCGGGCTTGAAGACGGGCTCTGTGAGCCGGCCCTGCATGCCCAGCCAATACTCGGAGCGGGTGCGCAGTTCCGTGACCGAATGCTCCGCCCAGAAAGCCGCGGGGACGAGGACCGGCGTCGCTTCCCAGGTGACGGCCTTGGCTCCGTTCTCGCAGAACTCAAACGCCTTGCGGTGGTCCGGGTCCGGCCACGCACAGCTGGGGCAGTCGAAGCCGTCCTTCTGGTTCATCGCCAGGACGGTCTTGCGCGTGCGGTTCAAGCCCATGTGTTCGATCGCGGGCTTCATGGAGTGCAGGACACCCGGGATGCCGGCGGCCCAGTCCTTTGGGCCGTCTCCCACGACGAGGTCTCTTTCGTCGTTTTCCTCAACCTGCGGATTCTTACGGGTCACGTGAACTTCCCTTCTGCGGACACACGGGGGATGGATGGTGCGCCTATCTGCCACTACGCACTTTACCGTCAGGCCTGATACAGGCCTATCAGCTCCGCCGGAGTGCCGCAAGGAATCCGCCGTCAGCGCCGCCGCCGGACCGCCGTCCGCGTAGGCAGTCCCGGGGACGGCCCCGGGGGAGCGCCCGGCCCTTCAAGTTTTCCCGAAGTGCGTCCCTGCACTCTTGCACCATCATTCACTTCAAGAGGCAGGTGCGTTATGAGTGTGTTTTCATGCACAAAGGCGGAGGGCCAAAGACGTATCTTTAGAACTCCCACCCGCTTGGTCGCGGCAGGGACAGCAATGGCCCTGCTCAGTTTCCTAGGACTCACCACGACGGCGGTGACGGCCAGCGCCGTCGTGGCCCCGACGGGTGCGGGTTTCACCGTTACAGCGTCAGACCTGGCGTTCATCCTCAAGCAGATCAAGATCGCTGAGGCGCACGTTGCTAACACCACGTCCGCAACCGGACCGTGCGGGGCCCTCGTGGGTACCGGCCCCAACCAGATCGCCAGTCCCCTCGTCTCCCAGGGGTTACGGACGGTGGACGGGTCCTGCAACAACCTGCTGCCCGGGCAGGAGATGTTCGGTGCCGCGGACCAGACCTTCCCACGCCTCACCACTCCGGTTTTCAAGAGCGCCGAGAACTCACCTCCTGCGTTCGGCCCTTCCCGGCCGACGTCCTACGCGCAGAAGAAGGGGAGTGTTTTCGACTCCGAGCCCCGCGTCATCAGCAACCTGATCGTGGACCAGACCTCGACCAACCCGGCCGCAGTCGCGGCGGCCGGATTCCCTGTCCGGACGCAGGGCAACACGGGCGTCGTCCCGTGCACCACCGATCCGGATCCGCTGGCAACGCCGCCAGTGGACGCTGCTCCGGTGAACTGCACACCGTCGCACGAGACACTGTTCGTCCCGAACGTGACCACGGACGTCGGGCTCTCGCCGCCCTACAATTCGATGTTCACGCTGTTCGGCCAGTTCTTCGACCATGGCGTGGACCAGACCGTCAAGGGCGGCGGTACTGTGTTCGTTCCGCTAAAGGCCGACGACCCGCTCATCGCCGGTCCGGACCATGTCGTCGGCAACGCCGATGACCTGAACCCGAACCTGCGCTTTATGGTGCTGACCCGCGGCCAGAACCAGGCCGGCCCGGATGGTGTCGCAGGCGACAATCCGGCGACACCTGCAGACGAGAGCGCTGACGATATCCAGAATGCGACCAACACGGACTCACCCTTGGTCGACCAGAGCCAGACTTACACCTCGCACCCGTCACACCAGGTCTTTTTGCGGGAGTACATCAACAACTCCGACAGCAAGCCGGTTTCTACGGGCAAGCTGCTCGGTGGCGTGGCCGGCCCCTCGGCGAACGGCATGGCCACTTGGGCCACCGTCAAGTCCCAGGCCGCCATCTTCCTCGGCCTCAAGCTCGAGGACAAAGATGTCACCAACATCCCGATGATCGCCGCGGACCCTTACGGCAAGTTCATCCCCGGCCTCAACGGCCTACCTCAGTACGTCACCGCGACCGGCCTGGTGGAAGGCAACATTGCCGCCCCCGTGCCTGTGCCGGCCAACGTGCGGTACTTTGACACTCCGTTCCTGACGGACATTGCACACAATGCGGACCCGAGCCCGCAGGACACGGACAACAACCCGGGCACCCCACGGGTTGCTCCGCTTCCGGATGCTGACAACGCGGCCTCCGCCGACTTCGCCAACCAGCCCGCTGGTACGTACGACGACGAGATGCTCAACGTGCATTTCGCCGCAGGCGACGGGCGCGTCAACGAGAACATCGGGCTGACCGCCATCCATCAGGTCTTCCACTCCGAGCACGACCGCCTGATCGGCGACATGAAGAATGTACTGACCAGCGATACTTCCGCGAGCGGCACGGCAGCACTGGCCCAGTGGCAGTCGGCGGCCGGTGCCAACGGCTGGAACGGTGAGCGCCTTTTCCAGGCGGCACGGTTCATCACCGAGATGGAATACCAGCACCTCGTGTTCGAGGAGTTCGCCCGCAAGGTCCAGCCGGCGGTCAACCCCTTCGAGGCGTTTGCCTTCACTCAGACAGAGCTCAACCCGGCGGTCAAGGCTGAGTTTGCCCACGCCGTGTACCGGTTCGGTCACTCCATGCTGACCGATACAATCTCCCGCAGGAACGAGGACAGCCCCGGTCCCGACAGCGAGTTCGGCACCTCCGACGACATCAGGGGGAGCCAGAACGACATCTCCTTGCTCGAGGGGTTCCTCAACCCTCCGGAGTACACCGATGGTGGCCCTGCCGGTCCGCTCACCTCCGAAGAGGCTGCGGGCAGCGTCATCATGGGCATGTCCGACCAGGTCGGCAACGAGCTCGATGAGTTTGTGACCGAGACGCTGCGCAACAACCTGCTCGGCCTGCCGCTGGACCTGGCAACGATCAACATGACCCGGGCCCGGTCCGAGGGCGTCCCGCGGCTGAATGACCTTCGCCGGGAGCTGTTCAAGTCAACGAACGACGGCCAGCTGAAGCCCTACACCAACTGGATCGATTTCGGGGAGGGCATCAAGCACCCGAAGTCGCTCGTCAACTTCGTCGCGGCCTACGGTCAGCACCCGGCCATCCTCACAGACGCTGGTCCGGATGCCATAGTTGGTACTCCCGACGACGGACCGGCGACCCTCGCCTCCCGGCGGGCGGCTGCGCGGGCTATCGTCAGTCCCGACGTCATTGCCGGGGACGTTGCTCCCGCCGACGCTGCTGCGTTTATGAACAGCACGGACGCCTGGGCCGACAACGGCACCCAGTCGAAAACCGGCCTCGACAACGTTGACCTCTGGATCGGCGGGCTCGCGGAGCAGACGGTTGTGTTTGGCGGCCTGCTGGGCAGCACCTTCAACTACGTCTTCGAGAACCAGCTGACCGATCTGCAGAACGGTGACCGCCTCTACTACCTGGCACGCACCCCGGGCATGAACCTGAGGGCGCAGCTGGAGGGCAACTCATTCGCCGAACTGATGATGCGCAACACCAACGCCAGCAGTCTGAAGGCCGACTCATTTGCCACGGCGGATTGTAAATTCGAGCTGAAGAACCTGGCTGGCACCGCTGCCGGTTTCACGTCCTTCGGGAACACTGTCGCGGATGACGCAGCGTCGGAGTGCGACGAGCCGGCCGTGCTGATCCGTATGTCGGACGGCACGATCAAGTACCGTGCGCGGAACACTGTCGATCCGTCGGGGATCAACGGCCAGAGCGTCTACAACGGCACAGCCGGCGTCGACCGGATCTACGGCGGCAACGACAGCGACACCTTCTGGGGCGGTCTCGGCAACGATGTCATCGAAGGCGGTGACGGAGCCGACGTCGCGCTCGGCGGCGAAGGCAATGACATCATCACCGACCTTGCCGGCGACGACGTGCACAAGGGTGGTCCCGGTAACGATGCCATCGACGCCGGACCTGGCCTGGACATCATCATGGGTGGAGACGGCAAGGACTTCACCAACGGTGGGGCCAATGCCAACGAAACCTTCGGCGGAGTCGGTGACGACTTCATCAGCCTCGGTCAAGGCATCGATGCCGCCTTCGGCGACAGCGGCGACGACTGGGAAGAGGGCGGGGACCAGCCGGACCTCATGATCGGGGACAGCAGCAACCTGTTCTTCCTGGACGACTCCCAGAAACCCGGACACGACATTCTGATCGGCCAGGGCGGTGACGACGACTACGACATGGAGGGCGGAGATGACGTCGGTGTTGCCGGTCCCGGCGTGGAGAAGGTCGCCGGAGCCTCGGGTTACGACTGGGAGATCGGGCTTCGGGATCCACAGCCGCAGGACGCCGACCTGGCTCTTCCGATCCCGCCGCTTGACATCCTGACGGTCGGAGTCCGGGACAAGTTCAACGAAGTCGAGTCGCTGTCCGGGTGGGATCTGAACGATACGCTCCGTGGTGACAATGTGGTTCCCAGTGCCGTGGGCGGCGCAGGGTTCATCGGGTGCGACGTGCTGGACCAGGCAGGCCTTGACCGGGTTGCCGGCCTCGACGCTCTTGTGCCGCCGCTGAACACTCCGCTGGCTTCCGTAGTTGCAGCCTCGGCATCGAAGGACTGCCCGCTTCTGAGCGGTCCGAACGTCTGGGGCGATGGCAACATCCTCCTCGGCGGCGGTGGCAGCGACCTGATCGAAGGCCGAGGCGCCGACGACATCATTGACGGTGACGCCTACTTCAACGTCCGTCTGAGTGTCCGCTCCAACGCTGCTGACCCGTCGACGGAAATCGGCAGTGCCGCGGGAATGACTACGCAGTACCTTCGGGACGGCGCCGGAAACCTTACCGGACCGACACTTCAGGAAGCCGTCTTCGCCGGCAAGGTCGACCCCGGAAACATCGTGGCCGTCCGGGAGATCCTGACGGGCTCCGGCGGAACCGACCGGGCAGTCTTCTCCGATGTACAGGCGAACTACACGGTCACGACGACCGGTGGAGACGGCACACTGGGCTCGCCCGGATCCGTCACCACGGTGGTCCACAACGGAGCTGGCATCGATGGCACGGACACGCTCCGCAACATTGAATTTCTGAAGTTCTCCGACACCGTAGCCCCCAACGCACCGGTCATCGGCGTCGCAACGGCCGGCAACGCGCAGGCAACGGTCAACTTCGCGGCTCCGACTGTCGGTACCGCCAGCGGCTTCCTCGTGAAGGTGCTCGACGCGGCCGGCGCACAGGTGGGGGCACTGCGTCCCGCTCCTGCCGGTGCCACCAGCCTGGTGGTCACCGGCCTGGCCAACGGTTCCGCGTTCCGGTTCCAGGTCCAGGCGACCAGCGCCCTCGGAGACAGCCCGTTCTCGGCTGTTTCGAACGCTGTGACCCCGGCTCCGGCTCCGGTGCTGACCGCTCCGGGTGCCCCGACTATCGGTACGGCCACAGCCGGGGATGCTGCGGCAACCCTGACCTGGACCGCTCCCGCTTCCGACGGCGGATCGGCCATCACGGGTTACACCGTGCAGGCCTTCGCCGGGGCTACCCTGGCGCGTACCCAGGCGGTCACCGGAAACGTGGGAACCGTCGTCGTCACCGGGCTCACCAACGGGACTGCGTACACGTTCGACGTGGCCGCAATCAACGCGGTGGGTACGGGGGCAGCCTCGGCCCGCTCGGCTGCTGTGACCCCAGTAGCGTCTGACACCGTGGCTCCCACAGTCACGGCGCGGACACCCGCAACCGGGGCCTTCTCCGCCAGCCGCACCGCCAACCTGACGGCAACGCTCAGCGAAGCGGTAACCGGAGTGACCGGAACGAACTTCCAGCTCCGGCTCGGGACCGCCCCTGGCACCACAGTGGTACCCGCCGCAGTGTCGTACAACCCGCTCACCCGGGTAGCAACACTGAACCCGAACGGCAGCCTGACGGCCGACCGGCTGTACACGGTGACCCTCACGGGGATCAGTGACTCTGCGGGCAACACGATGGCGCCGACCACCTGGACGTTCACCACCGGCCCGAACCCGACCATCACCGCCCAGACTCCCGCCTCGGGAGCCACCGCGGTACGCCGGAACGCCAACGTCACCGCCAGGTTCAGCGAAGCCATCACCGGCTTCGCGGTGGTCGGCAAGGTCCGCATCCAGCGGGTCTCCACCGGAGCGGATATCAGTTCAGTGGAGTCGTTCAGCGCCGCCACCCGGGTGCTGACGATCAACCCCAGAGCCAGCCTCGCCCCGAACACCCAGTACCGGGTCACTATCACCGGTGGCACCACTGGGGTCCGGGACCTGGCCGGTAACCCGCTGACCACCCGTACGTGGACCTTCACCACGGGATCAGCTCTGTAACACCGTCACGACGGAAATGCCGGCTGGCGGGTCACACCAGGCCCGCCAGTCGGCTTTTTCCATCATCCCAAGGGTGTCATTCGGCACAATATCCAATCCCATCGCCCACTTTGGAGGGGCCATGACTACACGACGAGAAATTTTGAAGCTGGGCGCCGTCAGCGCCCTCGGACTGGCCGGGATGAAAAAGGGGGCCGACGACGTCCCGGCGGCGACGCCGCCACTCACATCCAGCCTGCTGGCTCCCGGGAACATGCCAGTCCCTTACGCCGCTGTCTTCCGCCGCCCACCGGAGCTGGTGCCGTTTGAGTCGGGCTTCGACGACGGCGACCCGACACGGCCATATGAGCGCTACGCACTCACCCAGCAACTCGGCCAGGCACAGTTCGTGCCGGGGCTGAGTACCACGGTGGCAGGCTACAACGGCATATTTCCCGGGCCCACCATCCGGGTCAGCCAGGGGACCCGGACCGAGGTACGGATTCGCAACGCCCTGCCCGCGACGTCATTTCTCCATCCGGGCGCCTTCAAGACGGTAACCCACCTTCATGGTTCGGCGTCGCTGCCACAGTACGACGGGTATGCCAATGACTCCACGAAACCTGGAGAGGTCAAGAATTACCATTACTCCAACTGGCAGCCGGCCCGGACGATGTGGTACCACGATCACAACCACCTCGTTACCGCCCAGGGGGTCTATTCAGGTCTGGCCGGAATATACCCGTTGTCCGACGCCTACGAGCGGGCCCAGCTGCCACAGGGGGAGTACGACGTGCCGCTGCTGATCTCGGATGCCATGTTCAACGCCGACGGCTCCCTGGGCTACAACGACAACGGCCACTCCGGGTTGTGGGGCGACATCATTATGGTCAACGGGGTGCCCTGGCCGACCATGAAAGTCAAGCCCCGGATCTACCGGTTCCGGGTCCTGATCGGTTCAATCTCGCGTTCCTACCGCCCCACGCTCTCCACGGGCGAGCCAATATACGTCGTGGGAACCGATGCCGGCATGGTGCCGGTGGTGCAACCGGTCAAGTCGTGGCGGCAAGGAACCGCCGAACGATGCGAAGTCCTGATCGACTTCCGAAAGTACCGGCCGGGGCAGAGTGTGGAGCTGCGCAACCTGAGCAATAAGAACAACGTGAGCTTTGCCAACACGAACAAAATCATGCGCTTCCAGGTCGTGGAGGATTCGGGTCCGGCAGCTACCTTCACCAGTATCCCCACTGCGCTGGACGACGGCGGAGCCCCAAACGCAGTCCGCGGCGGGATCCCCACCATGAAGCTGACAAGGGACATGGCGGTGGTGAAGCGAGACCTGAGGGTGATCCGCGAGAAAGGCGAATGGACCATCAACGGAGTCACCTGGGCGGACGTGGAAAAATCCGGCTTCACCCGGCTGTTTGGCAACCCCCAGCCCTACCAGGTCGAGGAATGGACCATTACGAACGCATCCGGAGGTTGGTTCCACCCTGTGCACGTCCACCTGATTGATGGCAAGATTATTGCCCGGAACACTAACGGGGGCAAGCCCTTCGCCTGGGAGACCGGGCCGAAAGATGTCTTCTACGCGGGTGAAAATGAGTCCATTACCGTGCTGATGCAATTTGATACCGGGGCCCACTCCGGCGGCAGATACATGGTCCATTGCCATAACCTCGTGCACGAAGATCACGACATGATGGTGCAGTTCTCCGTGGGCGACCTGAACAACAATGATCCCGTGACTTCTGACAGGCCCGTCCTGGACACGACACCCCTGGGATCCCATCCGCCGGCTTACAGGCCGGGCCTTGCGCCGGGGACCTGAGATGGGGCGCCTTGCCAGGACGACGGCTGCAAGCCTCCTGGTGCTGGCGCTGGGAGCATGCACGGGCGGGGTGCCGGACCCCGCGGCACAGGCTGCGGCACTTCCCGCCGGAGCCCAGTCCGCCACCGCGTCGGCCCCGCCATCCGCGGGCGAGGTGGTTGGCGGGGGGCCGCCTGCCCTCAAATCGGGGGCGGATGTGGGGAACGGCCGGCCGGTCAGCAGCCATGACGGGCTGATGGTGCGGCGGCGGACCGTCATCGTCGTCCATCCGGCCGGGGAGTCCGATCCGGCTGCCCTGCGCCGGCAGCTCGACGGGGCTGCCTCCCGGCAGGGCATCGAGCTGACCGACATCTCGCCGATGGTCCTTGATGCACTGCTCCTGGACCACCTCGTTCCGGAAGTCATCGTGGCACTGCCGGCAGGCCGGAGCCACGAGGACGCGGCCCGGCTCGCGGAACGGGCCGTCGGCAAGGAGGGCACTAACGCCGCGGTGGAACACCTGCACATCGGGGAAGTCCTGGTCCATGATCTGCAGTTCACGGTCGCTGCAGCGGATCCCGCCGCGCTGGCGGCATCAATTGCCGCGGAAGGGATCCTCTCCGACGCACTCGGCAACTATGAGGAAGTGCCCGACGGCGGGGCGCTGACGATCGGCTACACCGGACCGCTGCTCAGCGACGCGCTGGTGGAGTCCGTCCGCGACGCCATGGCCCGCAGCGCCGGAAAGCAGCCCGCCGACGTCGAGCTGGCGCCACGCTCAACGAGCGGAGAGGGAGTGGACCTATCCCGGGAACCGGCTCCCGACGTAGCGGAAAGCTTTGACGACTCGGGGCACGATGCGCCGGGATCTGACGACCCGGGGCACTGACCCGGGCATTGGCGGCGCCCGTAGCCAGCCTTTTTTGTTCGCCCCGCGGTCCGGCCCTACCGGCCGTCGATCAACGTGTCGCGAATTTCGCGGCGCAGGACCTTGCCGATCAGCGAGCGGGGCAGCGAATCGAGGACCACCACCCGGCGCGGTACCTTGTAAGCAGCCAGGTGTTTCCGCGCAAACACCTGGAGCGCGTCCGGATCGATGGTGGTCCCCGGAAGAGCGACGACGGCGGCGACCACATCCTCGCCGCCGCCCGGCCGGGGCAACCCGACCACGGAAACGTCGCTGATGCCGGGGAACGTCGCGAGAACGTCCTCGACTTCGCTGGGGGAGACGTTGAATCCGCCGGTGATGATCAGTTCCTTGATCCGGTCCCGGATGGTGACGAAGTGGTCGCTGTCCACCGAGACGATGTCCCCGGTGCGGAACCAGCCGCCTTCCAGCAGCGCATCCTCGGTCTCCTGCGGCCGGTTCCAGTAGCCGGAAAACACCTGCGGCCCGCGGATGAGGAGTTCGCCCTCTTCGCCCGCGGCCCGGTCGATCAGGACATCCCTGGGATCAACCACCCTGATGTCGGTCAGCGGAAACGGCACCCCCACGGTGCCCGGCTTGCGGCTGGGTCCGAAGGGGTTTCCTATGGCGATGGGGGAGGTCTCCGTCAGTCCGTAGCCCTCGATCAGGTACCCGCCGGTCGCCTTCTCCCACGTCTCCACGGTGGCCGTCGGCAGGTTCATTGCCCCGGAGATGGAGAAACGGATGCTCTCCAGTCCGATCCCGCGTTCCGCCGCCGCGGCGGCGATCCGGTCGTAGATCGGCGGGACGGCCGGCAGGAAGGTGGCCGGTGACTTCTTGAGCGCCTTCAGCACCAGATCGACGTCGAACTTGGGGAACAGCACCAGCTTTGCGCCGATGCTCAGGGCGAAGGTCATGCACAACGTCAGCCCGTAGGCGTGGAACATGGGCAGCACCGCGTACACGGTTTCCCGGCCCTCCTTGAGCCCCGGCACCCAGGCGCGGCCCTGGGCGGCGTTGGCCTGCAGATTGGCGTGGGTGAGCATGGCGCCCTTGGGCAGCCCCGTGGTGCCGGATGTGTACTGCAGGACGGCGAGGTCCTGCGCGGCAGGACGGGGGTGCTTCTTCTTCAGTTCCCCTGACTCGAGGAGCTCCCGCCACGGCCGCACAGTGCGGCGGGCAGGCGCCGTGTGGGCCCGGTGCCCGTGCTTGCCGGCGGACAGGGCCGCGCGTGCCGTGCGGGCCGCGGGCACCGGCAGCCGCAGCGCGATCCGCTGGAGCAGCGGCATGGCCGGGATCAGCTCCACCGAGACGAGGTGGCGCAGACCGACGTCGGCGGGCAGTTGGCGGACCTGCTCCGCCACCTTGTCCCAGACGACCGCCACCGTGGCGCCGTGGTCCTCGAACTGGTGGCGCAGTTCCCGGTCGGTGTACAAGGGGTTGTGTTCCACCACGACGGCGCCGAGGCGCAGCACGGCATGGAACGCAATGATGTGCTGCGGGCAGTTCGGCAGCACCAGCGCCACCCGGTCACCGGCCTTGACGCCCAGCCTCTGGAGCCCGGCGGCAGCCCGGCTGATGAGCATGCCCAGGTCCCGGTAGCTGGTGCGGGCCCCGAAGAACTCCAGTGCGGTCCTGGACCCGTAGCGCCGGACGGATGACTCCACGAGATCCACGAGAGTCCCGTCCGGCAACTTCAGGTCCGCAGGGACTCCCGGTCCGTAGGCGGCCGTCCACGGCCGGGCCGGGGCCTGAACTTTACCTTTGGCCGTCCGCTGGAATTTCTTGTTCATCGTCTGTCCTTGCCACTGGAATGCGCCGAGCACGGTTCGCGTGCTAAGAAGCCTGCAGGAAAAATCCTACCGGTGCGGCAGCGGGAATTTCTGCGAGGGGCTTAAGGCCCTAACCGGCGTACGGCGGACAGACCACACTGAACTGTCAGCTGCGGACCAACGGTCTGCGGACCATTGGTGCGGCTGGTCGGATCGCTCGGTGCCGAGCCGGTCACACCACGCAGAAGAACAGGGTTCAGCATGAACAAACCAATCGTCGTCGGATTCAACGGCTCTGCCGGCAGTGCGGCCGCACTGACATGGGCGCTGCAGCGGGCGTCCAGGCAGAAGCTCCCGGTGATAGTCATCCATGCGGTTGATGACCGCTGGATGTCCCCGGATTTTGAGTACCACGAACTCATCAGGGAATCGGGGATGGAGATGGTCGGGAAGGCGCAGGCCAGTGCCGGCGAGCAGGCGCCCGATGTTGAGGTCGAGGCGCGGCTCCAGCACGGCAGCGCGGGGCGGGCCCTTCGCGAGGCCTCTAAGGAAGCGTCGATGGTGGTCGTCGGCGCCCATGACAAGCACTGGCTCGACGGCGGCCCCCTCACAGACCGGGCCCTCCAGATTGTCACCGCCTCGGACTGCCCGGCCGCCATCGTCCCGGAAAAGCAGGGAACGTCGGGCCGCGGCGTGGTGGTCGGCGTGGACGGCTCGGAGGAGTCGCTTCAAGCGGTCGCGGTCGCGGCCGCCGAAGCGGACCGGGGCGGGGACGAGTTGACCGTAGTACTGGCATTTCGGAGTCCGGCGCGGTGGGTCGAGAACCAGTTGCCGGCCAGCGGGCTCGCAGAAACCCTGGTCGAAGAGGACCGGATCGTGCTCGCCGAGTCGGTAGTCGGCCTCGGCGACAAATACCCGGACCTCGTGGTCCATCAGCGCCTCGAAACCGCTACCGAGCCGGCGAAGGCCCTTGTGGAAACTGCGGCAGGGGCCAGGCTGCTGGTGATCGGCAGCCGCGGACGCGGAGGCTTCTCCCGGGCTGTGCTCGGCTCCACGGCCCACGCCGTGCTGTTGAACGTGCCGTGCCCCACCATCGTCACCCGGGTGCATAAGGTCAAGCACAGCCAGGACTGACGCCAACAGCGCCGGGCCGGACAGCGCCGGGCCGGGGTGGATAGGGCCGGGCCGGGGTGGACAGGGCCGGGCCGGGCCTGGTCGGCCCGGAACTCCGGCAACGCCGCCACCCACCGGGGTGGGCATGTCGCTGCCGACCACGGGGTGGGAGGATGATGCCGTGGAGCCCTTCTTCGATTTCGTCAGACACTACTGGTGGCTCATCTTTCCGCTGAGCGGACTGTTCGGCGGCTGGGCGCGGTCATGGTCCAAAGCCTCCGAACGCCGGCACCGGCGGCGGGTGGAGCTCTACAAGCTGAAAAACGCCGCAGCGGACGTGGAGCAGGCCAGCCGCTCCGAGGTGCAGGCCCTGCTGGAGGGCCACGACGCCGTGAACCGGCGCTGACTGGACTTTGAACTGAGTCGGGCACCATGAGCCGCTTGCGCCAAAGAAAATGGGGATGGTCCGGCTGCGCCGGATTTGAAAGGTCGCCCCCGAATTCTCCCGGACACACTTCGTCACCGGCGCCCGAGGATCCGGGCCTAACAGCAGGACAGTAATAGTTCCATGACGTCCGGGAACGCAAGCCGGCAAGAGTCCGGCCGCTCGCTATCATGTGCTTCGGTCTGTGCGGTATCGCCGTGATGTCCGGGCTGTACCTGATCATTCCCTACGTCAGCAAGTAACGTCAGCACAGCCCGGACCGGGGAGCCTCGGCCGGGCAGCCCGCGGGTGGGCAGCCCGGTGCGGATTGGCTAGGCTGGGCCCATGTCAAGCATCCAGTACTTCGTGGCATCTTCCCTGGACGGATTCATCGCCACTGCCGATGACAACCTGGACTGGCTGCTGCAGTTCGACGGCTTTGTTGGCGGCAAGGAAAGCTACGACGCCTTCATGGCCGACGTCGGCGCCATCGTGATGGGCGGCGAAACCTACGCCTGGCTGATGGAGCACGAACCCGGCAAGTGGCCCTACCCCAGTACGCCGTGCTGGGTCTTTACACACCACGAGCTCCCGGCGCCGAAGGGATCCGATGTGACCTTCGTGCGCGGGCCGGTGGGGGAATTCGCCCAGGACCTCAGGGACAACGCGGCCGGCCGGAACGTCTGGATTGTCGGCGGGGGAGTCCTGGCGGCCCAGTTCGCGGACGCGGGCCTGCTGGATGAGCTCATCATCTCCATCATTCCCGTGGTGCTGGGCAGCGGCAAAGCGGTGCTTCCGCTGGCACGCCCGACGGCGCCGCTGGAGTTAATCTCGTCCCACACCATGGGCCGCGGCATCTTGGAGCTGCGGTACCGTTTCGCCGCCAAACGCGCCTGACGCAGACTGCTGCCGCCGCAGGTGCCGGCCGCTACTCGGCCGCGTTCTCGCGGATCAGGTTGGTAATGCGTGCGGTCGAAAGCCGGCGGCCCTGCCCGTCCGTCATCACGATTTCATGCGTGGTGAGGGTCCGGCCCAGGTGGATCGCCGTGCAGGTGCCCGTCACAGTGCCCCCGGAGATCGCCCGGTGATGCGTCGCCCCGACCTCGATGCCGAGGGCCTGGCGCCCGGGGCCGGCATGCATCCCGGCGGCGAAGGATCCCAGCGTTTCGGCGAGGACCACGTGCGCCCCGCCGTGCAGGATGCCCGCCACCTGGGTATTGCCTTCCACCGGCATGGTGGCCACCGTGCGTTCCGGGCTCATCTCCAGGAACCGGATGCCCATCTTCACCACCAGGGCGCCCACGCCGTAGCGGCCGAGCCAATCATGCATTTCCTCGGGCACACCGGCAGCCACCAGTTCGGCCGCGAACGGGCCGGGCGTGAAATTGTCCATCATGGGAACTAGGCTGGCACCTGTGAGCGAAACTACCAAACCGGCCCTTGCCCCCTCTGCAGCGGATTCTACGGCAGACATCTTCCCGGCACCTGACACCGGATCCGGCACTGCGGCCGCGCCCGCCCGGAGCTCCAGCCGGGCCGCGGAGGCGGTTTCCGCCACCGGGGCCCCCGTGATTGCAAGCACCGGCCAGCCCCGGCTGATGGTCCTGGACGGCCACTCCATGGCGTTCCGCGCGTTCTTCGCTTTGCCGGCGGACAAGTTCTCCACCGCCACGGGGCAGCACACCAACGCCGTGCACGGCTTCACGTCCATGCTGATCAACCTCATCAAGGAACAGAAGCCCACCCACGTTGCCGTGGCCTTCGACGTCTCGGATGACACCACCCACCGGAAAGCCGAATACAGCGACTACAAGGGCGGACGCAACGAGACTCCCCGGGAAATGAGCGGCCAGATCGACCTGATCGACAAGGTCATGGGCGCATGGGGCATTAAGACCATCAAGATGCCAGGCTATGAAGCAGATGACATCCTGGCCACCCTCGCCACCATGGGAGACAAAGCCGGGTTCGAGGTACTCCTGGTCTCGGGTGACCGTGATGCCTTCCAGCTGATCACGGACAACGTGTTTGTGCTCTATCCCAAGAAAGGCGTCAGCGACATTCCCCGGCTGGACGCCGCAGCCATCCAGGCGAAGTACTTCGTCAGTCCCGCGCAGTATTCGGACCTCGCCGCCCTCGTGGGGGAGACCGCGGACAACCTTCCCGGGGTCCCCGGCGTCGGGCCCAAAACGGCTGCCAAGTGGATCAACCTCTACGGCGGGCTGGAGGGGGTTCTGGCCAACCTCGACACGATCGGCGGGAAGGTGGGGGACGCCCTCCGCGAAAATGTTGAGGGTGTCCTGCGCAACCGGCGGTTGAACAGGCTCCACACCGACCTTGACCTCCCGGTAACGCTGGACGAGCTGGCGGAACCGCGGCCGGACCAGGCGGCCCTAGAGGAACTGTTCGACACCCTCGAATTCAAGACCATCCGCACCCGGCTCTTCGCCCTCTACGGCAGTTCGGTCGCTGAAACGGAGCGGGAAAGCCTCGAAACCCCGGACTTCGTGATTCCGGCCGGAGCGGCCGAGCTGGGCGCCTTCCTTGCGGCGGGTGCCGGCAAGCGGTCAGCCGTCGCCGTCGAGCTTGTGCCGGGCCGGATCGGCGAGGATGCCGCCGCCGTGGCGATTGTCCGCGATGATGCCGCGGCCTACATCGACCTGGCAAGCCAGGACGCCGACGCCGAAAACGTCCTGGCAGGGTGGCTGCGGGACGCCCACTCAGCGAAGGTGATGCACGGTTTCAAGGCTGCCCTGAAAGCGCTGAGCGGCCGCGGGTTGGAACTGGACGGCGTGGTCGACGACACCTCGATTTCCGGCTACCTCATTCAGCCCGACCGCCGCAGCTACGAAATCGCGGAGTTGGCGCAGCATCACCTCAACATCGCCGTCTCGACCGATGCCGCCAAGGCCGGCCAGCTTGAGCTGGCGTTCGACGGCGACGATGCCGCCGCCGCGGGGGCGCTGGTCCACGTTGCCGCCGTCGTCCAGGCCCTCAGCAGGTACTTTGAAACGGAACTGACGGAGCGCAAAGCCCAGGACCTGCTCACCACCCTCGAGCTGCCTGTCAGCCGGGTCCTCGCGGACATGGAACTCGCGGGAATCGCCATTGACCTGCCCCGCATGGACGAGCAGCTGGCGGACCTGGCCAAGGTGATCGAGAACGCCCAGGAGCTTGCCTTTGCCGCGATCGGCCACGAGGTCAACCTGGGATCCCCCAAGCAGCTGCAGACCGTGCTGTTCGAGGACCTGGGGCTGCCGAAGACCAAGAAGATCAAGTCCGGCTACACCACCGACGCCGCGTCGCTCAAGAACCTGCTGGAAAAGACCGGACACGAATTCCTGGTCCAGCTCATGGCGCACCGCGAATCCTCGAAGCTGCGCCAGATGCTGGAGTCGCTCAAGAAGTCCGTCACGGACGACGGCCGGATCCACACCACCTACGCGCAGAATGTCGCAGCCACGGGCCGGATTTCCTCCAACAATCCCAACCTGCAGAACATCCCGATCCGCAGCGAGGAAGGCCGGCGCGTCCGTGGCATCTTCGTGGTCAGCAAAGGCTACGACTGCCTGCTCTCCGCGGACTACTCGCAGATCGAAATGCGCATCATGGCCCACCTTTCCGGGGACGACGGCCTGATCCAGGCGTACAAGGACGGCGAAGACCTCCACCGGTTCGTGGGCTCCAACATCTTCCACGTGCCCACAGACCAGGTCACTAGCGCTATGCGCTCCAAGGTGAAGGCGATGTCCTACGGCCTGGCGTACGGTCTGACCTCGTTCGGGCTCTCCAAGCAGCTGGAGATCTCCGTTGACGAGGCCCGGACCCTCATGAAGGACTACTTCGACCGGTTCGGCGCCGTCCGCGACTACCTCCGCGGCGTGGTGGAGCAGGCCCGGATCGACGGGTACACCGCGACCATCGAGGGGCGCCGCCGGTACCTCCCGGACCTCACCAGCACCGACCGACAGTTGCGCGAGAACGCGGAACGCGTCGCGCTGAACTCTCCCATCCAGGGATCGGCGGCTGACATCATCAAACGCGCCATGCTGGGCGTCTCCGGCGCGATTGCGGAACAGGGCCTCAAATCGCGGATGCTGCTGCAGGTCCATGACGAACTTGTTCTGGAGGTCGCCGCCGGGGAGCGCGAGGCCGTGGAGAAACTTGTGACGGAGCAGATGGGAGCGGCCGCAGAGCTGACCGTTCCGCTCGATGTGCAGATCGGCATCGGTTCCAGCTGGTACGAGGCCGGGCACTAGCTATTCGGCGCCAGCACTTCGGCACTGAGTTCGATTCGGCACTAAATTTTCGGATTCCGGGGCCGCCGGGACCGCAGCGATTCAGGGGGAGAAACACGTGGCAGAGAACTACCAGATCCGGCGGTTCCGGGCGGCCGGGAAGGGCGAGCCCGACTACGCGCTGGGGGCCGCCTGGCTGCGCGGTGTGGGCGTCGGTTTCTACGACGAGCGGCACAAGGACGAGTTCGTGGACAAGGTCATGGCCACGTACCGCGCGGACGACCGCGAGCTGACGGGGGCTTACCAGACCGGCACCGTTGCCGCCCACTCCCTGCCGGCGGATATCCCGGTGGCAACCTTCGGGACCCTGCGCAAGGAGCTGAACATCGGCTACGGCCGGCAGCTCGAAACACAGCTGATTACCGCCGTGACTGTCCGCGGAACCCACCGGCGGCAGGGTCTCCTGCGCCGGATGATGACCGAGGACCTCAGCGCGTCCAGGGCCGACGGCCTGGCGATGGCTGCCCTGACGGCGTCGGAAGCCTCGATTTACGGGCGGTTCGGCTTCGGCGTCGCCACCTTCGAACGCAGCATCAAGGTGGACACCGGACCGCGGTTCCGCGTGCGGCACGTGCCCGGCGGGACGGTGGAAATCGCTGACCGGAAGGTCCTGCTGGATTTGGCTCCGGCCGTGTTCGACCGTGTCCACCGGGCCACGCCGGGATCGCTGGTGCGGCAGGACGCGTACCGGCAGCGCAGCTCGGGAACCCTCGGGAAGGACGGCGCGGAGGACGACGCGATCAGGTGCGCCCTGCACTATGACGCTGCCGGGACCGTGGACGGCTATGTCGCCTACAAGTTCTCCGGCTGGGACACCAAACCCCATGCCATGGAGATCGTTGATCTCGTGGCGGCGACGGAGTCCGGCTACCTGGAGCTGTGGCAGTTCCTGGGCAGCATGGACCTGATCCAGCGGGTGAGCTGGAGTGAAGCGCCGGTTGAGGACCCATTGGTGTGGGCGCTCGAGGACCCGCGCTGCATCGACTCCGCCGATCACGGCGACATGCTCTGGCTCCGGGTGCTGGACACGGCTGCCGCCCTCGGCGCGCGGCGCTACTCCGCCGACGGAACCCTGGTCCTGGGCATAACCGACCCCCTGGGCCTCGCGGACGGTACGTTTGCGCTCACCATCAGCGGCGGCGAAGCCACCGTCACGGACGCTCCGGCGGGTACTGCGCCGGAGCTCGTGCTCGACGTCGCCGAGCTCGGTTCGATCTACCTGGGCGGCGTCTGCCCCGTGACGCTGACTGCGGCAGGGCGGATCGCCGAGCACAGCCCGGGGGCGGCGCTGAAAGCGCGGCTGATGTTCGCCGTCGAACGCGCCCCGCACTGCCTCACGCACTTTTAGCGGAAAAGCGGCCGCAACCCGGGCCTCATCAGCCCGGTTGCGCTTTGACCGGCGTTGCCGTAAACGACTAGACTAGACGGGCGCGTACAACGTGCGCGCATCTACAATCCACAAATCAGGATGACCCGGCTGATCGAAGTTGAGACGCCGAGGTCTTCGCGTGCATTCCATAGTGCGGGCGAAGCGGTTTGCCTGACCGACTCACTATCCACAACGGAGCCCCTACTACATGACCATCACCTCCACCGAGAAGCCCGGTACCCCCGTAGTCGCCATTAACGACATCGGTACCGCTGAGGACTTCCTCGCAGCAGTCGACGCCACCATCAAGTACTTCAACGACGGGGACCTCGTCGAAGGTACCGTCGTCAAGGTCGACCGCGACGAAGTTCTGCTCGACATCGGTTACAAGACCGAAGGTGTCATTCCCTCCCGCGAGCTGTCCATCAAGCACGACGTCGATCCCTCGGAAGTTGTTTCCGTCGGCGATCTCGTCGAAGCTCTGGTACTCACCAAGGAAGACAAAGAAGGCCGCCTGATCCTCTCCAAGAAGCGCGCTCAGTACGAGCGTGCCTGGGGTGACATCGAGAAGGTCAAGGAAGAAGACGGTGTCGTCACCGGTACCGTCATCGAGGTTGTCAAGGGTGGTCTTATCCTCGACATCGGTCTGCGCGGCTTCCTGCCCGCATCCCTCGTCGAGATGCGCCGTGTGCGCGACCTTGCTCCGTACATCGGTCAGAAGATCGAAGCCAAAATCATCGAGCTGGACAAGAACCGCAACAACGTTGTGCTCTCCCGCCGTGCCTGGCTCGAGCAGACCCAGTCCGAGGTCCGCTCCACGTTCCTCAACAAGCTGGAAAAGGGCCAGGTCCGTCCCGGCGTCGTTTCCTCCATCGTCAACTTCGGTGCCTTCGTGGACCTGGGCGGCGTAGACGGCCTTGTTCACGTATCCGAGCTGTCCTGGAAGCACATTGACCACCCGTCCGAGGTTGTCGAGGTCGGCCAGGAAGTCACCGTCGAGGTTCTCGAAGTCGACCTGGACCGCGAGCGTGTTTCCCTGTCGCTCAAGGCCACGCAGGAAGATCCGTGGCAGACCTTCGCCCGCACGCACGCCCTCGGGCAGGTTGTGCCGGGTAAGGTCACTAAGCTGGTTCCGTTCGGCGCGTTTGTTCGCGTGGAAGACGGCATTGAAGGCCTGGTCCACATCTCCGAGCTCGCCGTCCGCCACGTAGAGCTGGCCGAGCAGGTTGTCTCCGTGGGTGACGAACTGTTCGTCAAGGTCATCGACATTGACCTCGAGCGTCGCCGCATCTCCCTCTCCCTCAAGCAGGCGAATGAGGGCGTCGACGCCGAGAGCACCGAATTCGATCCGGCTCTTTACGGCATGGCCGCTGAGTACGACGAAGAGGGCAACTACAAGTACCCGGAGGGCTTCGATCCGGAGTCCAACGAGTGGCTTGAAGGCTACGAGACGCAGCGCGCCGCCTGGGAGCAGCAGTACGCTGACGCCCAGACCCGCTGGGAAGCCCACAAGAAGCAGGTTGTCCAGCACGCTGCCGACGACGCTGCAGCCGCAACGTCCGGCGAGAGCGACTCGGGCACCACCAGCTACTCCTCCGAGCCGGCTGCGGCCGAGACCAACACCGGTGGCGGCACGCTTGCTTCCGACGAGGCTCTTGCAGCACTGCGTGAGAAGCTGACCGGCAACTAATTGCCTTTGTATCTCCGGGAGCCCGCTCCCTGGGACCAGGCGGTTAGTAGCTGGAAGTAACACCGTGAAGGTGGCCGTCCCTGCGGGGGCGGCCACCTTTCGTTAGGGGACATGTCCAGTCCTGGGCCCGGGGTATGCGCACAGTGGCACTATGTCCGGTGGCCGCGGGGAAGGTGGGGCATGTCCCGCGGCGGGAATCAGTGCAGTGCGATCCTGGCCTTGACCGGGACCGCGCCCGGGACCCCGGCCGTCGCTGCTCCCGCCCCGGTCTCCAGCTCTGCCCCCGCCGACCGCAGGAGCGCCAGGGCACCGTGGTTGCCGGCCGTGGTGTCGGCCTCGAGTACCGTCGCCCCCGACTCGGCCGCGTGGGCCTTCACCAGCCGCAGCGCCTCGCGGCCCACACCCCGGCCACGGAAGTCCCGGGCCAGCCAGATCCCCGTTTCGAGGGTGCCCGGGCCCAGCCGCTTGAGCCGGATGGACCCGGCCAGCTCACCGTCGCAGCTGATGGCCCAGCTCCGCTGCCGTGCCGGCCCGTCCAGTCCGGCCGTGGCGGCGTGGTGGTAGTCGCGTAACCAGCTGACCCGCTCGGGGTTCCAGCCCGTCACGCTGCCAAGGGGCGGAGTGACCTCGTCGGCATCGGCGCCCCGGATCGCCACGGTGAGAAGCTGCTCCAGGACGTCCCCGTTCACGTCGAGCAGCGCCACCACGCCATAAGCCTCAACTGATGGGGACATCGGTCCACTCCGTTTCTCCGGGCAGCAGCACGGCATGTCCGGCCGACAGGGCGGCGAGCCGCTCCGCCGCCTCGGCCAGCCCGGCCGGATCATCCGGCAGGGCAAGCCTGAGGACAGTGGTTTGCGCCTCGTAGCTGGTTGCAGCCATCACATAGCCCGCGGCGCGCAGGTCATTTTCCAGCCGGCCTGCCGCCGTATGCGGCACATTGACGGCGCAAATCCGCAGCCGGCGCCGCTGCACCAGCGGCGCGTGGTCCAGGGCGCCGGAGACGGATTCGGAGTACGCCCGGACCAGCCCGCCCGCGCCCAGCAGGATGCCGCCGAAATAGCGGACGACGACGGCGGTCAGGTCACTGAGGTCCGTCACTCCGGGCGCAGTCTCGCGTTTCAGCAGCGCCTCGAGCATCGGAGTCCCGGCCGTGCCGGCGGGTTCGCCGTCGTCGTTGGAGCGCTGCACCTCCCGGTCCGGGCTCAGGACGAAGGCGGAACAGTGGTGCCGGGCGTCGTGGAATTCCTTGCGCAGCCATGCGAGCACGGCACGGGCGCTGTCCTCATCCCCGGTGCGGTGCAGCACGGTGATGAACCGGGAGCGTTTGACCTCGAGTTCGTGCCGGAACGCCGGCCCCGCGGAAAGCGTCGTATAGACGGTGGCCCTGCTCTCCGGGGAAACCGCGTCTTCTGCCACCGGATCAGTTTAGTCTGGTGGGATGCTGAAGATCGGGTTGACGGGCGGCATCGCCGCAGGGAAGTCAGTGGTTGCTGCGCGGCTGCGAGAGCTCGGCGCTGTGGTGATCGACGCCGACGCCCTGGCCCGTGAGGTGGTGGAGCCGGGAACGCCCGGACTGGCCAAGGTGGTGGAGGCCTTCAGCAAGGCTGTCCTGGCGTCCGACGGGGCCCTGGACCGGCCGAAGCTCGGCGCCCTCGTGTTCGGCAACCCGGAACGCCGGGCCGTGCTGAACGGCATCATCCACCCGCTCGTCCGGGAGCGTGCCGCCGCGCTGGCCGTTGCGGCGCCGAAGGACGGCGTCATAGTGCAGGACATCCCGCTTTTAGTCGAGACGGGACAGGGTGCCAATTTCCACCTCGTGGTGGTGGTGGACGCCATGGACGCCGTCCGGCTCCAGCGCATGATGCAACACCGGCAGATGAGCGAGGAGGACGCCCGCGCCCGGATGGCTGCCCAGGCCACGCGGGAGGAGCGGCTGGCGGCGGCCGACGTCGTGCTGGACAACTCCGGTTCCACGGCCGAGCTCCGCGACGCAGTGGACCGGCTCTGGAAGTTCCGGCTGGCGCCCTTCGCGGAGAACCTGGCCAGGCACCGCCTCGCACCGCGGACCGGCGGGCCGGTGCTGACGGATCCCAACCCGGACTGGCCCGCGCAGGCCGCCCGGCTCGTCGCGCGCCTGCGGGCGTCCGCAGCGCAGGACGACCTGACACAGGACATCCTGGCGCTGGACCATGTCGGGTCCACCGCCGTCCCAGGACTCGCCGCGAAGGACGTGCTGGACCTCCAGCTCGGCGTTGCGGACATGGCCGCCGCGGGCCGGATCGCGCCGCTGCTGGCCGAGGCGGGCTTCCCCGGCTGGCCCGGCATCGTCACCGACACCCCCAAGCCCTCGCACCCGGACCCGGCGGACTGGCTAAAGCGCCTGCACGGCAACGCGGACCCCGGGCGGGCGGTCAACCTCCACATCCGGGCCGTGGGGTCCCCGGGCTGGCGGTTCGCGCTGTGCTTCCGGGACTGGCTGCGCGAGGACGCGGACGCCCGGGCCGACTACCTGGCCGAGAAACGCCGGGTCGCCACGCTGCACGGAGTGGACAAATCCACCGCGGGCTACGCCGCCGATAAAGAGGCCTGGTTCACCGGGCATGCTGCAGCGCCGATGGAGGCGTGGGTACAGCGCACCGGCTGGCGGCCGCCGTCGTACCCGGAACGGGGACAGGAAACGGAGCCGGACCGTACCGCCGAAAGCTGAATCGGGTCAACCCGTCGGTGCCCGGCAGTAGATTAGATGCATGAGTCTTGCCCAGGAGATAAACCGTGTTGTGGCGCCCTTCGAGGTCATCAGCGATTTCCAGCCGGCGGGAGACCAGCCGGCCGCGATCGCCGACCTGACCGAGCGTGTCAACAACGGCGAGAAGGACGTGGTGCTGCTCGGTGCCACCGGTACCGGTAAAAGCGCGACGACGGCCTGGCTGATCGAGCAGGTCCAGCGGCCCACGCTGGTGATGGTGCAGAACAAGACCCTGGCCGCGCAACTGGCCAACGAATTCCGCGAACTGCTCCCGAACAACGCGGTGGAGTACTTCGTCTCCTACTACGACTACTACCAGCCCGAGGCCTACGTGGCGCAGACGGACACCTTCATCGAGAAGGACTCGTCCGTCAACGAGGAGGTGGAACGGCTCCGGCACTCCGCCACCAACGCGCTGCTGACGCGCCGCGACGTGATCGTGGTGGCTACCGTCTCCTGCATCTACGGCCTCGGCACGCCGGAAGAGTACATTGCCGGCATGGTCACGCTCCGCAGGGGTGCCGAGATGAACCGCGATGATCTGCTCCGCAAATTCGTTTCCATGCAGTACACCCGCAACGACATGGACTTTCACCGCGGCACGTTCCGCGTCCGCGGCGATACCGTGGAAATCATCCCGATGTACGAGGAGCTTGCGATCCGGATCGAGTTCTTCGGCGACGAGATCGAGAACATCCAGACTCTCCATCCGCTGACCGGAGAAGTGCTCCGGGACGAGACCGAGATGTACGTCTTCCCTGCCTCGCACTACGTGGCCGGTCCGGAACGTATGGGCCGGGCGATCAAGAGAATCGAAGACGAACTGGCCGAGCGTCTCGCGGTGCTGGAAGGCCAGAACAAACTGGTCGAGGCCCAGCGGCTCCGGATGCGCACCACCTATGACCTGGAAATGATGCAGCAGATGGGCTTCTGCAACGGCATCGAGAACTACTCTTCGCACATTGACGGCCGCGCCCGTGGGACCGCGCCGCACTGCCTCATCGACTACTTCCCGGACGACTTCCTCCTGGTGATTGATGAATCCCACGTCACCGTGCCGCAGATCGGCGCCATGTACGAGGGGGACATGTCACGCAAGCGGAACCTCGTGGACCACGGCTTCCGGCTGCCGTCCGCGATGGATAACCGCCCGCTCAAGTGGGACGAGTTTCAGGACCGGGTGGGCCAGACGGTTTACTTGTCCGCGACCCCGGGCAAGTTTGAGCTCGGCAAATCCGACGGATTCGTCCAGCAGATCATCCGTCCCACCGGCCTGATCGACCCTGAGGTGATCGTCAAGCCCACCAAGGGCCAGATCGATGACCTCCTCGGTGAGATCCGGACCCGCACCGAAAAGAACGAACGCGTCCTGGTCACCACCTTGACCAAGCGGATGGCCGAGGACCTCACCGACTATCTGCTGGGCCACGGCGTCAAGGTGGAATACCTGCACTCCGACGTCGACACCCTCCGCCGGGTGGAGCTGCTCCGCGAACTCCGGATGGGCGTCTTCGACGTGCTGGTGGGCATCAACCTGCTCCGTGAAGGGCTGGACCTGCCGGAGGTTTCGCTGGTGAGCATCCTGGACGCGGACAAGGAAGGCTTCCTTCGCTCGGCCACCTCGCTGATCCAGACCATCGGCCGTGCCGCCCGGAACGTCTCCGGCGAGGTCCACATGTACGCGGACCGCATCACCGATTCCATGGCCAAGGCCATCGACGAGACCAACCGGCGCCGCGAAATCCAGGTCGCGTACAACACCGAACGAGGGATCGATCCGCAGCCGCTGCGGAAGAAGATCGCGGACATCACGGACCAGATCGCCAAGGAAGACGCGGACACCCGCGAGCTGCTCGCCAATGCGGGGAAGGCGCGCGGCAAGGGCAAGGGCGCGTCGAGGATCCGGGCCGACGGGCTGGCCGCCGCTCCGGCGGAGGATCTCGTCGGGCTGATCGAACAATTGACCGAACAGATGCACGCGGCCGCCGCGGAGCTCCACTTCGAGCTTGCCGCGAGGCTCCGCGACGAGGTGGGGGAGTTGAAGAAGGAACTTCGCCAGATGCAGGCCGCCGGGCACGCCTAGGCTAAGTCGGTGAGCGCAGCCAAGCTGGACGCCCCGGCTCGAAGCGGACTCCCGCAGGAGCCTGAGCGGCGCGGGGCAGCCCTGCGGTTCGGTTAGGCTCGGACCGTGAAAACCTTTGGCGCTGCCGCAGCGGAGAGTCCGGCGCTGGATCCCCGCCGGGTCCAGCGTCGGACCGTTTCCGTGCTCAGTGCCGCCCAGCTCCTCAGCGGCGTGGGCAGCGGCGCCAGTCTCTCCGTCGGATCCCTGCTGGCGGTCCAGCTCTCCGGCTCGAACGCCTGGGCCGGCTCGGTCACCACCACCATGACCCTCGGCGCCGCGGCGGCCGCCCTGCCGCTCGCAGGACTGGCCGGACGACGAGGCCGGCGGGCCGCCCTGGTGACCGGCCTGCTCTCCGCCATGGCCGGGGCACTGCTGGTGATCGTCGCCACGGTGACGGGCAGCTTCCCGGTGCTGCTGCTGGCCGCGGCCCTGCTGGGACTCGGCACGGCCGCCAATCTGCAGGCCCGTTTCGCCGCCGTCGACCTCGCCGAGCCGGAACACCGCGGCCGTTCCCTTGCGATCGTGGTCTGGGCCGTGACCATCGGCGCCGTAGCCGGTCCCAACCTGATCCGTCCCGGCGCCCTCGTGGGGGAGGCCCTTGGCCTGCCGGCACTGGCCGGTCCGTTCGTGTTCTCCACGGCGGGGCTGGCGCTGGCCGCGCTGCTGCTGATCCTTGGTCTGCGGCCGGATCCGCTGCTACTGGCCGCCCGGCTCCGTTCCGCCGGCAGCCCGCCCGCCGCCGCCGGCACCGCCGCCAGCAGAGGCGCCGCCGCCGCCGGAGCCACCAACGCTGCCCGACGGCGGCACGGCCTCCGTCATGGTATGCGCGCCATCCGGGCCTCACCACGGGCCCGGCTGGCCCTCCTCGCGGTCATCGCGGCGCACGGCTGTATGGCCGCCGTGATGTCGATGACGCCCCTGCACCTGCAATTGCTGACCGAGGGGCCCCTTGCCGATATGCCGGCCGGCCACGCCCACGCCGCCAGCACCGATGTACTGGTCCTGATCGGATTCACCATCTCGCTGCACATCGCCGGGATGTACGCACTCTCTCCGGTGATGGGCTGGCTGACGGACAAGTCAGGCCGGCTCCCGGTCATCATCCTGGGCCACGGACTGATCCTGCTCTCGGTCCTTGTGGCCGGCTTCGGCCAGGCACAGCCGGTCCTGGTGACGGTGGGCCTGGTGCTGCTTGGGCTGGGCTGGTCCGCGGCCACCATCGCCGGGTCCACCCTGCTCGCCGAAAGCGTCGGCGCCGACGACCGGGTCCTTGTCCAGGGCGTCTCGGACACCATGATGGGGGTGGCCGGCGCCGTCGGGGCAGGGTTTTCCGGACTCGTGATGAGCGGGGTCGGTTATCAGGGCCTCAACCTGGCGGCGGCCGCCGTCGCCGCGGTGGTGTTGGGGGCGGTCCGGAAAACAGAAAAAAGACCAGGCTGAGTCGTGGCCGGGGGTCGTAGTGACCCGAATTGCCTGAGCCGATCCACTACGAACCAGGCGGACTGGCTACGAGCCGCCGGCCGCACCCAGCCCTGGCGCGCCGGCACGGGGCGTTCGCAGCGTTCTAACCGTCGCCAGAAGCCAACCCAATATTCCGAGGATGACCGCGGCAACGATGCCGATGGGGATCATGATGCCCCACGCTGCCGGTTCGCGGAGTGCCGTCTGCACAAACGGCGTGATCAGAATTGGCAGGGAGGTCAGGAGGAGAAAGACGAGGAAGGCCGCCGTGATGGGGTAGGCGAACGCGCGCCGTTGCAGTTGCCTGATACCGGCGCCGAGTGCGGCCGGGAGAAAAAAGGCATAGTCGAGGACGTGGACGGGGTTGGTCGGCAGGTCCATGTCAACCACACTTTGTGGTCTGCTGCCGTTGAACAGGGCGGGTACGTCCTCGGAAAGCCAGAGCAGGCCGAACATCCCGGCAACTACCAGGAGAGTCCAAGCGGCGACTGTGACGGCGCGATTGCTTGTAAAGCGCTCTGCGGTCCTCTCCCTATCGATAGACGTCAACCCGCCGATCAGGGCGAAGAGGCTGAGGCCGAGAACTGCGACCCATAGCGGGAAAACCGCACCGAACGGGACGGAGAAGGTGTAGATCACATAGCTGTACACCGTAAACGCGACCGCTCCCAACCAGATCAGATAGGCGCGGTACGATCCGCGCAGTGCCAGAACAGCGCAGAGCACGACCAGCGGGGCGGCCACCACCGCATTGACAATGTCCTGGGCCAGCGCCTGGAACAGAAAAGCGGATGTCAGACTGTCATAGATACCGTTGACGGTGAGCCCGATTATGCTGCCGATGAAGGCCAGGACGGCGGCGGCGATCGAGAGGCGCAGCCATGGCTTGGCCCTGCTGCCCGCGCGTCGTTGATCGACGTCGATGGACAAAATTTCCCTGTTCATTGCTCATCCTTTGTTGTTTTGCTACCGATGGTTCTGTTCATCAGGAGACGAACGGCCCCTCACCAACTCCGGGCGACCCAGGGCTCGAGCTCAGCTGATCCAGCTCAAGCGCCAACAGCAGGTGTAAGCGGTCCAGGTCCGGGCACGTGTCGGGATCCGCGACAAGGGTGATCGTGAGCTTGCCCCGATAGGAGAACACAGCGAAGGACACGGTCACGTTCCCGATGACAACGGTGAGCGGAACAATGTCTACGACGGGAAATCCCCCAATCGTCACCATCGATTGCGGCCCGATGAGGTTGGTCACGAAGGTGTGGATTACCCGCTGATGGTCGACGAAGCGTTGAAGGAGTCCAATGGTCGCCAGCAGGCGGAAGAGGGGACCAAGCACCGCGGTGGAACTGCCGGGCGGGGAAGCTCTTGCCGCCTTGGTGATGCCGGCGATGGCCCGGAGCCGTTCTCCGGGTTCTTCGGTTGCGGGGAGCCGAAGGGGGATGGCGCCGCTCCGGTTACCCAACAATCTCGCCGTCGTGCGATCTCGGGAGGAGAACGGGATCGAGGCAATGATGTCGTCCGTTTTCTCACTTCGTTCCGCGAGGAGGTGGTGAAGCGACCCGGTAATGGCGGTCAGGACGACGTCGTTGACCGTTGCGTTATGGCTGTGAGCCACCTCGCGGATGACTGACAGGTCGCGGCTGAGTATCTTGAAGCGCTGCCGGGTGCCGGTGGGGCGATTCAGCGAGGTCCGGCTCGCCTGACCGCCAATTGACGAACGCAGCTGGCGAAGTGCCTGGCCGACCCGCGCGATCGTTCGGGGGAGATTTCTTGCCGTGCCCAGACCACGTGTGGCAGCATCACGGGCGAGTTGAGTTCGGGTCGGTGCAGGGCGTGGGAACCCCGCGTCGCTGGATCCCGCCCCTTCCCCCGCGAGTTCGCCCAGGATAGCGAGGCCCGCGACACCGTCCGCGAGCACGTGGTGGAACACAACGACCAGGGCTGACGTGCCCTCGTCAACCCCCGTCACGATCGAGGCCGACCAGAGAGGGCGACCGCGGGGAAGGCGAACTCTCACCAGTCCGGCTGCAACCGACAGCACCCCGTCCATCCCTCCCGGTCCGGGGCACGCCACGACAGAAACATGATCGGTGATCGTGAAGTTAGCTGAGTCCACCCAGATCGGCCGCCCGCATCCGATCGGTACCTTCACGAGGAGTTGACGAAGCCGCGGGATGCCCGGCAGACGCCTGCCGATGGCGGCGACAAGAAGTGTCGGGTCGAGGCCCGCGCTGGTGTCCAACAGGAGCACGACGCCCACCTGCATCGGTGAAGTTCCGTGGTCGCTGGCCAGGGACATAAGGTCATCAGTGCTCACGCGCTCGATCGGCGGGCCATCATCCGGAAACCGGCTTCCGCCGCCAAACTGGTGCCGTAGCGGCGCCGTCGGAGCAGGGCTGTCGTTGCCGCCAGTTGGGTTCCACCGGCGACGTGAGATCGGTAATCGTGGGTGCTTCATGGACTACGAGACCCGTCCCGTGATCAGGGCCGGAGTTCTCCCCAGGGTGCCGCTGGCGCCGAGTCCGAGAGCAACGACGGCGAGTAGCGGGCTCGCGATGCTCCACCAGGTAAGGAGTGCGAAGGGCACGGCGCCCAGGATGATCAGCGTCATTCTGGGCAGCGTAGGGGAAACCCAGGGGGCAACGACCACGGCGAGGCTGCCAACGATGCCTATTGCGGCAATCCACCCCACACCCGTGCCCGCAGCCAGCATCAATTCGAGCAGTCCGAGAATGCTCACTAGTCCCAATGCCGTTCGGTTAAGGGCTGGGGGCGGGTGTCAAGATCCTCGTGCTGAGTGTCGCCGGGTACGTGCGGCGGTCGATATCGCGTTCCTTGG